>CAMLOZ010000053.1 GCA_946481625.1 uncultured Haloferula sp.
TTGGGGACCGCGCGATTACTTCTTCTCGTCATCCACGTTCGGATCGCTATCCGTGAACGGCGCATTGCCCGGGTTGCTGGAGTCCACACCGTCCGCGTTGTTACCGTGGCCGTTGTTGTTCTTCGACTTGAAGGTCACCAGCATCACCATGTCCTGAAGGTCGTAGCCTTGGTCGGTGATCTGCGAATCGTAGTGCGTCAACTCCATGAAGACGATGCAATCCATCGGCCCGATGGCCACCTTGCCGCTGGCATCGAGGTAGGGCTTGAGAAAGCTCTCCAAGGACGGTGCCGAGTGCAGCGGGTAGGTGGTGGGCGGCACGTCGCCGTTCACCAGAATCCGGACGTTCTTCGTCCCGCTCTGCGAGTTGAAATATGGACCCCAACGGTTGTTGTAGTAGTAGCGGCCGCCGAAACGGAGCTTCTGGCCTTTGGCTATGTTGGTCTTCGACCAAACCACCTTGCTCGGCTTCACGTTGTTGTTGGTGCCGTAGAAGACCTGCGAGTAGCTGCTGCCATTGAAACTCACCTGCGCCTGGGTCGGCACGAAAGAAAGGTTGGAGCCGTTATTGTTCGAGACCGTCACGCCGGCACCGATCACGCGGATCTCCACGTCGAGTTCGGTCTTCGGCGAGATGTAGGTGTCGCCACCGCCGCCATCGCTCCCGCCCGGTTCGTTCACCTCGACATAGTCCTGGACGATGGACGGGTACGAGATGTTCCACGTGATGGTCGGGTGGGTCCCCGGTTGGACGATGACGGGGAATGCGGATATCGAGCCCATCGGAATCGAAGGGTTCGTGGACTGGGCAAGCAGCGCGCACGGTGCGGACACACCGGTGGCGAGGAAGACTGCCGCGAGGGCAGCCAGACGACTGGTTTTCATGGCTGGTTTCGGGTGAACAGTTTGCCAAGCCTTTCCAGTCCTTCCTGATTCCCGCGGCAGTGGGACTTGCCGCGAGGGAAGGCGGACCCGGCGAGGGTGCCGGGCACGGAACGGATCGCAAGGAATCCGGGCCGTGCCCGCTCGGGACAGAGTCCCTCGCCGGGTCTCCGGAGAAACGATCGGGAAATCGTCTCTCCGGACAGGATCAGTTTGTCATGTAAGGTGGACGATCGCTCGTCCGGGTGTGTGTCGGGTGTGGGAACAGCAATTTGTCAGGTTGCTTGTCGGGTGATCTTCATTCAGCGGGCGGGCAAGCCGTCGCCCCAACCGGACCAAGGTCCGTGCGGGACATCGCGGGCCTCGACGAAGCGCCATTGGACGCGCTCGCCGCTGCGGAAACCGAGGTAATCCCGGACCGCGGGGCTGATATCGATGCCGGCCGCGTTGTTGCGGTTGGCGCGGGGTTGCTCGTTGCCGAAAACGTACTGCCAGTGGTCCACTTCGAAAGGACCGACGTCCTCCCATTGGGCGTAGCAGACCTTGCCCTCGCGGTGGATGGCCACCCAGCGGCCCTTGCACACCGAAATCCCGTCGCCCCGGTAGTCCCGCCAGAACCACGGGATCACTTCGGAAGCCTCGGGCCGGTGACCGCCGCCCTTGGCGACGTCGTTGTAGGGCAGCGCGACGTAAAAGGGATTCTGCTTTGGCGTGAAGCCGGCGGGAAGATAGCCGTTGCGGTGCTCGGGATCATCGTAGCCGCCGAAATTGGCCTGCCAGTTCATATCCCAGGAACTCATCGTGTTCGGCACCGGATTGTTCTGCGTGGGGAGTTCCCCGACCCAGAACACCGTGCCGACGACATTGCCGCGCCAGCCGGTGAAGTGCTGCAGCGTCGCGGCATCCTCTTCCACCACGATGCGCGCGCGGTCGGGAGCCCCGAAGGGATCGCTCAAACCCGGCAGCGCTTCGCGCCGGTTCTCCAGGAGATCCCGGTGCATCGCCTCCAAGCGGTCTCCCAACAACGCACCTTGCGCACTCGGCCACAAGGCCGGTGCAAGCACAAGGATCAGCATGGGGAGGGGCAGTCTCATCGGACGATTTTTTCTAAAAAAATCCAGCCCATCGGGCTCTTCGCGGGCCAGTATGAATAATCAGGGAATTCAAACAAGAAATTTCTAACGAATTTTTGAACGTCTTGAAAGGACCGTTGTCTAAGGCGGATTCAACAGCAAAATCTCGTGGAATCAACGATTTGCGCCGGGTTGACATGTCCGATTTTGCGGCTTGGACCTGGTGGTGGTGTGGATTTCCTGCCGGAAAAAAGCTCCGCTCCAACGTCATTCCCCCGCCCTACCGAATCGGAGGCGACGGGGAAATGACGCGGAACGATCGAACTCATGGACTCCTGTAAGGAAGCAGGATGAGGGCCTCCGAACAATGAAATTTTTAGGGGTTTTGAATAACTGACTGACCGAACAATCAGATACGGCGGATTTTTTCAAATCCCGGCCGATTTTCCCCCGGCAAAGCGCCGTTCCAGATCCCGCATCGAATATTCCGTCAGGGTTGGCCGCCCGTCCGGGGCGCAATAGGGCAGCTCGCACTCGAACAGAATTTCCAGCAGCTTCATCGCCTCCTGAGGCCGAGGCGATTCCGTCAACGCCGCACGCCGGGCCAACTGGCGGGCCAAGGCCTCGAAACCCAGACGGGCCCCGGGAATCTGTCCGGCAGCCAGGTCATCGATCAGCCCGGTCAAAAACACCCGTGCATCGGCGAGCCGGAGGAAATCCGGCAGGGAACCTACCCGCAGGGTACCCGAACCGAAGGCTTCCAGCTCGATTCCGGCCCGGGCGAATTCCTCCCGGTGGCGCAGTGCGAGGTCGCACTCGCGCGGTCCGGGCTCCAGCAGGACCGGAACGATCAACCCCTGGCTCAAGGAAGATCCGTCGGCCTGAAGCCAACGCTCGTAAAGGATCCGCTCCCGCGCCGCCCGCGGATCGAGCAGCACCAGGCCGTCCGCCGATTCCAGGATCGCGAAGCGGTCGTGCAGGGTCCCGACAAGGCGGAACGGCAGCGTTTTGCGTGGGTCCGCCACCGGTTCCGAAACGGGAACCACGGGCATCTCCAACTGCCGCGGCTTCACCGGGATGCTGGCGGGCCAGACGACGGGCTGCCTGCTCACGGGCGCGGGCGCGACTACCGGGCTGTCCGCCACCGTCGCGGGGCGGACCGGCGCGGGCGGCGGGATTACTGGACGGCGGGCGGCTTCCGCCTTGGACAGACCCTCCTTCACCGCCGCTGTCAATGCCTCGCGCAATTCGTGCGGGCGATGCAGGCGGATCTCCCGCTTGGCGGGGTGGACGTTCACATCCACCAGTGTCGGCTCCATCTCGATCCAGAGCCAGGCGCAGGGGTGCAGGCCTTCCGCGAGCGCGCCGCGGAAGCCCTCCGCGAGCCCGCGCGAAATCGCGGCATCCTCGACCGGGCGACCGTTCAGGAAAACGCATTGGTGACGCCTCCCCTTCCGCGCGTGCGCGGCCGGCAGGATGAAGCCCTCCACCGACAGCCCGTTGCCGTGGGTCAGCGGCAGCGCCACCAGTTCCCGGCCCAGTTCGTTGCCGGTGATCCAGCGCACCCGGTCCATGCGGGACATCCCGCCCGGCAGGTCGAACACCTCGCGCTCGTCCTTGCGGAAACGGAAGCGCACGCCCGCCGCCGCCAGCGCGTGCATGCGGAGCTGGTGCTCCACGTGCGCCGCCTCGGTCGTCTCGGCCCGCAGGAATTTCCGCCGCGCCGGGACATTGTAAAAAAGATCCCGCACTTCCACCACCGTGCCCGGTGCGCAACCCGCCTCGCGAACATCGCGCATCACCCCGCCCTCCACCGCGATCTCGGTTCCCGAGACCGACTCCGCCTCGCGGGTGACCAGCCGGAAGCGCGAAACGCTGGCAATGCTCGGCACGGCCTCCCCCCTGAAGCCCAAGGTCCGGATCGCCGCCAGTCCGGCGGAATCCGAAAGCTTGCTGGTCGCGTGCCGCTCCAGCGATAGCAGCGCGTCGTCCCGCGACATCCCGCTGCCATCGTCGATCACCCGCAGCAGAGCCGCCCCGCCACGGCGGATCTCGACCAGGATTTCCCCCGCCCCGGCGTCGAGGCTGTTTTCGACCAGTTCCTTCACCGCGCTCGCGGGCCGCTCCACCACCTCCCCGGCCGCCACCTGGCTGGCGAGGATCTCGGGCAGGATGCGGATGCGGGGCACGCGGTGGTTTTAAGTTCCAAATCCGAAGTTCCAAGTGCCAATCCCGGACGGTGAACTACAGGGAGAGGGGCGAGTCCCGCGCCCCGTCACGGACGCCATCCCGGTCCCGCGGAAATCAGCCTTTTTCGCTCGCTCCTCCGCCCGCCCGGCGTATCACTCCGGCAGCGATGATCTCGATCACGGACAGGGCGGCGGACGAGCTGCGGGCGCTGCTTCAGCGCAAGAATGCGGAGCCCGGGCGCGGGCTGCGGCTGGGCGTCACCAAAGGCGGCTGCGCGGGCTGGCAGTACGTCATGGAAATCGCCGAGGCCCGGGAGGGCGACGAAGTCCTCGATCTTCCCGGCGCGCGCCTGATCGTCGCGGCGGACAGCGCTTCCAAGCTAGATGGCTGCCGCGTCGATTACGTCGATGACCTTTCCGACTCGGGGTTCCGCATCGACAACCCGAACGCCGCACGCTCCTGCGGCTGCGGCACTTCTTTTGAAACGGCGGCCGAACCCACTCCCGAACCCGAGGACTGCGGCAAGAGCTGATGCGACGCGACAAGGAGCCTCCGCCGAAGAAAAAGCGTCCGCCCGCATTCTATTGGTGGACCCTGGTCAATGTATTGGCCCTCTGTTTCGCCGTCCTGAGCTGGCTGCTGTGCCTGCATGTTTTCCGCCACCCCGAGATCCCGCGGAACTACGAGATCCTCCGCAAGCTCCACCGCACCGAGCCGCCGCATCCTCTCACCGAGCTCGAGGCTCCTCCCGGCGAGGCGGCCGATCCCCGCGCCTTCTACCGCCGCTATGCGGCCCTCTCGCAGGACGACCTGAGGCTCTTCAATGCGGCGCTGATGCGGAACTATCTCACGAACCTGCGCGAGAAGAAGCTGATCCAATACGCCGAGGGCAACTACCGTGTCGACAAGGTGCGGCGCTTGGGCGACGACGACCTGTTCCATCCCGGCTTTGCGGTCCGCGCCCAGGCGATGGTGGCACCCGATGAGTTCACCGAACCCGCGCCCTGGCCGGTGATGATCGAGTATCTCTTCCCCACGAACGATGAACGGGCCCCCGGCTGGATCGCTCCCGGCGACATCCTATCGGTTTCGAAGTATCCCAACTGCGCGATGCTGCTTCACGTGAACCGCATCGACGGTGGCGACACGCCGGTGATCTGCCTGACCGTGGTGCCGATCGCCTTCGGCACCTTCCAGGCCGGGAAGGACCGGACCTTCAGCCTGCAAGCTCCGGCGGAACTGAATCCCGCCGGACCGATGCCGGTGTTCCCGATGAACCAGGAGAACTGAAGCCGGTTGCGCCGTCCTTGGCAAACCCGCCGATCACCGCCATCATTCCCGGGTCGTGACCATCCGCCACATGCTCTGCCTGGCCGCCGTCGGCACCGCCATGGCCCAGGATCCCCCGGCTCCGGACCCTGCCCCGCCCAAGGCGGAGCCGGTCAATCCGGCCCTCGAAGGCAATGCCGGCCAAGACTGGTATGAGCGGGGCAAGAACCTCCACGACTCCGCCAAGGCCACCGCCAGCGAAGCCCAGCGCAAGGACATCTACAACCGTGCCATCGAGGTCCTCACCGGCTACCTCGGCCAGTTCCAGAGCCATCCCAATGCCGAAGCCGCCCTGTGGTACCTCGGCGAAAGCTACGCCGCCGTCGGCAAGCCGGACAACGCCCGCAAGTGCTACCGCGATATCGTCAAGCGCGGCGGCAAATCCCCCTTCGTCATGGTCGCGGCGAACCGCCTCGCGGTGGAGCACTACAAGAAGAAGGAATTCGCCCAGGCCGCCCCGCTCTACGAGCAGATGGCCGACGCCGCCACCAGTCCCGGCGACCGCTTGAAGGGCCGGTACTTCGCCGCCGTCGCCTACGATCAGGTCAAGGACGGCAACGCCAAGGCCGCCGGGAACTACCGCCAGCTCCTCGCCGATCCCGAAAAGGACAACCCCTTCCGCAGCGCCAGCCAGCTCGCCCTGGGACGCCTCCTCGTCGCCGACTCCGAACTCGAGGAAGCGCTTCCCCTCCTCGAGCAAGCCGCCGCCGCCACCAGCGCCCCCGGGATCCGCGGCCCCGCCGCCCTCCAGGCCGCCGCCGTCGCCGCCAAGCTCGGCAAGGAAGACGTCTCCGCGAAGTACCTCGAACTCGTCCTCAAGACTCCCGGCATGGAGGACTCCCGGGCCAATGCGCGCTTCGCCCTCATGGCCGCCCATTTCGACCGCAAGGACTTCGAAAAGGTGCTCGAACTTTTCAAGGCCGATCCCGCCGCCGGTGCCACCGAACAGGACGCCCGGCGCATCATGCTCGCCGCCCGCGCCAACTTCGAGCTGAAGCGTTACGACGAAGCCTCCCGCCTCTTCACCGAAGTCGAGAAACATCCCGCCGGCGGCGAGTGGGCTTACGAGGCGAGCTATCTCCGGCTCCTCGCCGGCTACCGCGGCAGCGGCACCCACGACCTCGCGGAAGTCGATGCCTTCCTCGATCGCTATCGCAAGGACCATCCCGAGGACCCGAAGATCCACACCGCCCTGCTCATCAAGGCCGAGGCCCTCTTCGAGGCCAGGAAGCCCGCCGAAGCCGCCAAGGCCTATCAGGCGATCCACGGGGAACTCCTCTCGCCCGAGAATCGCGCCGGCATGCTCTACAACCGCGCCCGCAGTCTCAAGGAAACCGGCGACCTCAAGGGCGCCCTGGAATCCTTCGGCGAATTCATCGCCGGGTTCCCCCGGGACAAGCGTCTGCCCCAGGCCCTCTTCAGCCGCGCCCTCACCCACCAGGCGGCAGGCAACACCGCGAAGGCGCTCGCCGACTTCGATGCCCTCACCGCCAGCGACGGTGCCGATGAATTGAAGGCCACGGCCTACTTCGAGTCCGGCGAGATCCTCGCGAAGGAAGAGAAGCTCCCCGAGATGATCTCGCGTTACCGCGCCTTCCTCGAGAAATTCCCGAAAGCGGTCGCCGAGCGCAAGGCCCTCGCCAACTACCGGATCGCCTGGGGCCTCGTGAAAACGGAGAAGGTGAAGGAGGCCCTCCCCCTCGCCGATCTCTCCCGCCAGCTCGACCCCAAGACCTACACGAAGCCCGCGGGGCTCCTGATCGCCGCGGGGCACTACACGCTGCAGGACGCCGCCGCCACGGGGGACGAGATCGACCGCGCGATCAAGGACGACTACGATGCCGACCTTCCTCCCGCCCTCGTCACCTGGGCTGCCACCCAGGCCTTCCAAGCGAAGCGCTACGACCGGGCCGCCAAGTTCTTCCAGATGGTCGCCGATCCGAAGAACCCCGCCGCGACCTCCAAGACCGTCTGGCGCATGCTAGGAAAGGCACAGCTCGAGACCGGCAACTTCGAACCCGCCATCGTCTCGCTTGATCACGCCCTCGCCACCGAGGAACATCCCACCCTCAAGACCGAACTCATGGTGGACAAGGGCAAGGCCCTCCTCGCCCTCAACCGTCCCGACGACGCCCTCGCCATCGCCGGCGAAGCCCAGGACCTCCGTCCCCAGGGCAAGGCCAACATGGCGGTCCGCCTCCTCATCGGCGACGCCTACATGCAAAAGAAGGAGCCCGACAAGGCCAACGAAGCCTACGTCGTCGCCGTCACCTTCGCCGACCCCAACGACCGCGAACTCACCCCTCTCGCCTATCATCACCTCGCCGAGGCTCTCGAAGCCGGCGGCAAAACCGCCGAAGCCGCGAAGTATCGCAAGGAACTCAAGGAGAAGTTCCCCGAGTGGAAACCCTAGAGCGGTTTGCGAACAGGCGTGGCCGCTTGAATTGATTGAATTGCGGGCGTCCATGGCCCTCGAGCGCCTCAAATAGACCGCCGGCCTCTCCCGCGGTGCCGTGGAAAACGGTGGTGGCGGCGAGATTCCCCGTTCGAGGTATCCGAATGTTCACAGGGGTCCTCCGATTGTTGGTATTGTTAGGGGCCCATGAAAACCCGGTCTCTGGCATGGTCCTGTCTGATCGCAGGCCTCGGATTGATTTTCGCCGTCGGGAGACCTTCCGATTCCGCGGAGGCGAGGGGCGGACGAGGAGCCGGCGAAAAGACCGGTGTGAGATCCGGCCTTGCCAGCTCTCCCCGAGGACATGCTGAAAGAGCCTGCCAACTGGCGCACAACGGAAATGTCCAGGAAGCGTGGCACCTTGCGCTGGCACTGCCTGCATTACAACGGGAGGAATGCCTTCCGCTGGTGTCGGCGATCCGAGCGGCAACAGACCACCTCGGAGCTTGGGGGGAGGCACTTTCCATCGGCGAGCCGGACCTGAGGCAAGCGTGCCAGATTGCCGTGCTGCGGAGCGCCTCGGACGGCTGCCTGCCGGATCTCGCCGAGATGGCCGGCACCCTGGCGGATGCGTCCGTGCGCGAGGCCATGCTCGGGGAGATCATCTCGCGCTGGGCCCTGCAAGATCCGTGCGCTCTCTCCGCATGGCCCGGGTTGGCGACCGTTCCCGCGGTCGTCCGGGATGAAGCCGCCCGCCGCCTGGTGATCCAAGGGGATGGTCTCAACCGCAGCCCGGCGGTGGCGGGAGCATGGGCGGAGACCATCACGGAGCCGGAACTTCGCTCCGCGGTCATGGAGGCGGCGGCCCGCGAATGGTTCGCGGAGGACCCCGAAGCCGCGATCGAATTCGTGCAGTTGTCCCCTCGCGTCGATGAAGCCCGCCGGGCCTCGATACTTTGCGCCCTTGCACGGCAGGCCCGCCCGCCTCCGTGAGCCAACCCTTTCGCCCGTTCAAAAGGCACCTGTGATCGGACGGATCCAAGACCCAAACCCAAATACAGTCCATGATCCATGCACCAGTCCGCGGTATGATCGCCGCGGTTCTCGTTATTGTCGCACCGGAGGCGCACGCCGCCTTCGGCCTCAGCTCCACCACCGACTTCTACACCGTCGATACCGGAGCGGGCCTCGTTTTCAAGGTCCGGCGAACCGACAACGGTTCCAGCACCCAGTCGCCCGGAGACATCTCCAGCCTGGTCTACAACGGTGTGGAGTACCAGAACCAAAGCCGCGGCTCGCAGGTCACGTCCGGCTTCGACTACCTCTACAGCGGCGTTTCGGCCGTCTCGGTGAGCGCGGCGGTGGTGAACACCAACTACATCAAGGTCACCGTCCAAGCCGGAAACCTGACCCACTATTACATGGCCCGGAGCGGCTACGCCCATATCTACATGGGCACCTACTTCACCACCGAGCCGGACATCCATGGCCTGGTCCGCTACATCGTCCGCATCCCGCAGGCCAAGCTGCCCAACGGCCCCACCCCCTCCGACATCCGCAACACCACGACCACCGTCGAATCCGGCGACATCTTCGCGCTGGCCAACGGCGAGACGCGCTCGAAGCACTACTCCAACCAGCGGCTCAAGGACTGGTCCTACATCGGTGCCACCGGCAGCAACGTCGGCGTCTGGATGGTGCGCGACAACCACGAGGGCGGTTCGGGCGGGCCCTTCTACCGATCGCTCCTCAACCAATGCGGCAGCGACCAGGAGATCACCTACATCGTGAACTACGGCGAGGCGCAGACCGAGGCCTATCGCACCGGCATCCTCAACACCTACACGCTGGTCTTCAACAGCGGCGGGAGCCCGGGGTCGCCCGACGTGTCGTGGCATGCGAACATGGGGCTCTCCGGCTACGTGGCTTCCGCCGGCCGGGGGCGCGTGACCGGCGTGGCCATCAACGGCCGCGATACCAACTACACCTACACGGTGGGATTTGCCAACAGCACCGCGCAGTACTTCACCACCGCCGCGGCGAGCAACGGCTACTACAACTGCACCGGCATGCGGCCGGGCACGTACACGATGACGATCTACAAGAACGAGCTCGCGGTGTGGACCGGCAGCGCCACGGTCACCGCCGGCGGCACGCAGGTGTTCAACACGATCACCATCACCGGGGACCCGAGCAGCGTCACCCCCCTGTGGCGGATCGGGAACTGGGATGGGAGTCCCGCCGAGTTCCGCAACGGGGGCAGCATCACCACCATGCACCCCTCCGATCCGCGGCTTTCCTCGTGGGCACCAGGGACCTACGTGATCGGCAGCAGCTCGCCGTCTTCCTTCCCCTGCTACCAGTGGAAGGACATCAACGGCTCGCAGGCCATCCAGTTCAACCTGACATCGGGCCAGGTCGCTGCACGCACGGTGCGGGTCGGCCTGACCTGCGCCTATTCCGGAGCCAGGCCGAAGATCACGGTGAATTCCTGGACCTCCTCGAATCCGTCGCCCTCCACCCAGCCGTCGACGCGCACGCTGACCGTCGGCACCTACCGCGGCAACAACGTGACCTACACCTTCAGCGTCCCGGCCAGCGCCTTCGTCGCCGGGACGAACACCCTGACGGTGATCCCGATCAGCGGCAGCGGCAGCACGGGCTACCTGAGCGCCGGGTACAGCATCGACTGCGTGGATATCTACTAAGAACCCAGTAATTATCCCGAATTTGAAGGGGCTGCGGGCAACCGTAGCCCCTTCGATCATTCAAGAGGAGGAGAGGATGGTCACCAGCGGTATTCGATCCCGGTGAATACCCCCCTGCCATCTCCCGGCAGGAATTGCCTCTGGTCCATGCCGTTCGCATTTTCGATCACGCCGGTGGTGGCGGCGTATCGTTCATCGGTGAGGTTCTTGCCCTCGATGAACCACGAGATTCCCTCCTCCACACGACGGCCGAGCTTGAAACCGAGAAGCGCGTATGGATCGGCCGCCAGCGTGTTCCGGTGGTCCACGAAGGATTTGACCGGCACCCATTCGAAGGTCGGGCCGGCATACCAGCCGCGGTCGTTTTCCCAGAGTAACTCGC
>CAMLOZ010000054.1 GCA_946481625.1 uncultured Haloferula sp.
CTCTTCCCGGGCGGCTTCGCGGAGGTCACGCTCAATCTCGATACCGTCGAAAACGGCTTCGCCATTCCCAGCCAGGCCATCGTCCCTTCGGCCAAAGGCCAAGGCGTCTATGTCCTCAAGGATGGCAATGCCGAGTTCCGCGATGTCGAGATCGGCATCCGCACCTCCGGCCAGGTTCAGATCCTCCGCGGTCTCGCCGAAGGCGACCAAGTCCTTACCACCAATCTCCTTCGCCTCCGCCCTGGCGTCGAAGTCAAACCCGTCGCTCCCTAAACCCTCCAGTTTAGAAATTAGTGCTTGGTAATTAGTCATTTCTGATCTGTGAGTTTAGCCGAAACCAGCATCAAGCGCCCCGTCCTCGCGACGGTGATGTCGCTCGCCATCATCCTCTTCGGCCTCACCGGCTTCTACTTCCTCGGCGTCCGCGAATACCCCGCGGTCGATCCGCCGATCGTCACCGTCCAGACGCAGTATCCGGGCGCGAACCCGCAGGTGATCGCCTCCCAGATCACCGAGCCGCTCGAGCAGGTCATCAACGGCATCGCCGGCATCCGCACGATGTCCTCCGAGTCGCGCGAGGAACGTTCCACGATCACCGTAGAGTTCACCCTCGATACCGACCTGGATACCGCCGCGAACGATGTCCGCGACCGCGTCTCACGCGCCGTGCGGAATCTGCCCGTCGATTCGAATCCGCCCGTGGTCGAGAAGGCGGATGCCGATTCGCAGCCCATCCTCTTTCTCTCGATGTTCAGCGACCAGCGCAGCATCCTGGAGGTGAGCGATCTCGCGGACCGGCTGGTGCGCGAGCGCATGGAGACCATCCCCGGCGTCTCTTCCGTCCGCATCTTCGGTGAGAAGCGCTTCGCCATGCGCCTCTGGATGGACCCCGTGAAGCTCGCCGTCCACGGCCTGACGCCCATCGACGTGCAGACCGCCCTCGATGGTCAGAACGTGGACCTTCCCAGCGGCCGCCTTGAAGGCACCACCACCGAACTGTCGCTCCGCGTCCTCGGTCGTCTGAATACTCCGGAGGACTTCGAGAACCTCATCATCAAGGAAGAGGGCGGACGTCAGATCCACTTCCGCGATATCGGCTATGCCGAGCTCGGCCCGGAAAACCTGCGCACCGGCACCAAGCGCGACCTCGTGTACTCGATCGGCGTCGCGGTCATCCCCCAGCCGAATACGAATGCCATCGCCATCGCGGACGAATTCTACAAGCGGCTCGAACAGGTCAAGAAGGAGATCCCGCAGGACGTGACCATGGAAGTCGGCTACGACTTCACCCGCTTCGTCCGCCGCTCCGTCTCGGAGGTGGAGGAAACCCTGATCATCGCCTTCGGCCTCGTCGCGCTCATCATCTTCCTCTTCCTGCGCGACTGGCGGTCCACGATCATTCCCGTCATCGCCATCCCCGTCAGCATCATCGCCGGCTTCTTCATCATGTACGTGGCCGGCTTCTCGATCAACGTGCTCACGCTCGTGGCCATCGTCCTTGCCATCGGCTTGGTCTGCGATGACGCCATCGTTGTCCTGGAGAATATCTATACCAAGATCGAGGAAGGCATGCCGCCGCTCCAAGCCGCGATCACCGGGTCGAAGGAGATCTACTTCGCCGTCATCTCCACCACCATCGCCCTCGCCGCCGTCTTCCTGCCGATCATCTTCCTCTCCGGCCTGACAGGCCGCTTGTTCCGCGAGTTCGGCATCACCCTTGCCGGCTGCGTGCTCGTCTCCGCCTTCGTCGCGCTGACGCTCTCGCCGATGATGTGCCGTTTCCTCCTCAAGGGGCACCGCGAGAAGAAGAACTGGTTCTACCGCGTCACCGAGCCCTTCTTCACGCTCCTCGCCCGGGCCTACCGCGGCAGCCTCGGCGGCTTCCTCAAGGTGCGCTGGGTCGCATTCCTCATCCTTGCTGGCAACGCCTTTCTCATCGTATGGCTCGGCAAGGCGGTGCCCCGCGAGTTGGCCCCGCTGGAGGACCGTGAGAACATCCGCATCAACGTCACGGCACCGGAAGGCTCCAGCTTCGAGTTCACGGAAAGCTGGATGGACAAACTCGACACCTACGTCCACGACAACATCCCGGAGACCTTCCGCACCTTCACCATCATGGGAGCGGGCGGACGAACCGAGGCGAACGTCGCCATCCAGAATATCTACCTCGTGCCGCCGGAAGAGCGCGACCGCAGCCAGGTGGAGATCCACAAACAGATCATGGAAGACATGAACGCCTTCACCGGCGTGCGCGCCTTCGCCACCCAGCCGCCCACCATCGGCGACCGCCGCGCGGGCCAGCCGCTCTCGTACGTGCTGCAGGCGAACAATCTCGAAACCCTGATCGAGGTCCTGCCCAAGTTCATGGACGCGGCGAACAAGAGCCCCGTCCTCCGCCAGATCGATGCCGACCTCAAGGTGAACCGCCCGGAAGGCGTGATCTCGATCAACCGCAACAAGGCCGCGGAGATGGGCGTCTCCGTCGAGCAGATCGCCCGCACCGTGGAGTTCGCCTACTCCGGCCGCCGCTTCGCCTACTTCCTGAAGGACGGCAAGCAGTACCAGGTCATCGGCCAGATGCAGCGCCAGGACCGCAACGACCCGGGCGACTTGAAGAAGCTCTTCGTCCCTACCAAGAACGGCGGCATGGTCTCCCTCGACAACCTCGTCAGCTTCGACGAATCCGCCAGCCCCGCCGCCATCTTCCGCTTCAACCGCTCCGTCTCCGCCACCATCCAAGGGTCCCCCGCGCCGGGCAAAACCCTCGGTGACGGGATCGCGGAACTCGACCGCATCGCGGACGAAATCCTGCCCGATGGCGTCCGCACCGCGCTCGCCGGCCAGTCGCGCGATTTCGCGGAAAGCTCCTCCAGCCTCCTCTTCGCCTTCGTCCTCGCGCTGCTCATCATCTACCTCGTCCTCGCCGCGCAATTCGAGAGCTTCATCGATCCCTTCATCATCATCCTCACCGTCCCGCTCTCGCTCGCCGGCGCCCTGCTCACCCTGCATCTGACAGGCCAGACCTTGAACGTCTTCAGCCAGATCGGCATCATCATGCTCGTCGGCCTCGTCACCAAGAACGGCATCCTCATCGTTGAATTCGCCAACCAGCGGAAAGAGCAGGGCCTCGGCAAGGTCCGCGCGGTCCTCGAAGCCTCCGTCGCCCGCCTCCGCCCGATCCTGATGACCAGCCTCGCCACCATCCTGGGCATCCTTCCCATCGCCCTCTCGCTCGGCGCCTCCGCCGGTTCCCGCCAATCCCTCGGCATTGCCGTCGTCGGCGGCCTCATCTTCTCCGGCTTCCTCACCCTCTTCGTCGTCCCCGCCGTTTATGCCGTTTTCTCCCGCGAGCATAAGCATGAAGTGGTCCCTGACCCCGATCCCGAAGGGATCGCAGCGCGGTAGCCGGGGGCTGCGCGAGGAACGAGCGACACCCCCGCTTGGCCGCCGGAAGGATCCCCGATCCCGAAGGGATCGTAGCGATGAAGAAGTGGTCCGGTCATGCCCGGTTGACCAACCGTCCAAGCTCCTACCACGGCCATAGTAGCAAGATCGCCACCCCGCCTGCCACCGCAACCCCGAACCCCGCCATTGTCCATTTCAGGAACTGCCCGGTCCCGAGCACCGCCGCCAAACCCGCCTTGAACACGAGGTTCGCCAATCCCCCCAGCAGGATCACCCGCCATCCGGTCTTCGTATCCACCTCGCCTGATGCCACGAGGCCCGATGTGGAAAGCGTGATCGCATCCATGTCGGTCAGACCCGAGATCGCCGCGACCGCATAGAGCCCGGAGTCTCCGAAATGCTCTTTCCCCAAGGCCACCGCATAAAGCACCCCCACGTAGAGCAATCCGAACATCACCGCCCCCTTGAGTTCCGAAGGCGCCTCTTCATCGCCCGGCTCCTGCCCGGCGCGCTTCGCGATCCAAAGGGTGGTCGCCGCCACCAGCCCGCTCCACACCATCATCGCGGCCAGCGGCGGCAGCACCGTCCATTTCTGGCCAGGGGCGGTCAGCACGACTTCCACGATCACGCGCCCGAAAACCACCGCCGACGCCGTGACAATGATCGCCGCGAGAACGATACCCGCCGAGCCTTCCGCACGGCTCCGTCGCGACACGCTCGCCGTCGCCGCCGTGCTCGAAACCAATCCGCCCAGGACTCCTGCGATCGCCGCACTCTTCGCCCCGCCGATGAATTTCCCCACCAGATAGGCGGCCAGGCTGATGCCCACGATCAAGACCACCATGAGCCAGATCTTAAAGGGATTCAGTATTCCCAACGGCCCCATCTCCTGGTTCGGCAGCAGCGGCAGGATCACCAGGCCTGCCAGCACGAGCCGGGCGATCTCTTTCAAGTCCTTGGCACCGACTTTCCGAATCGCACCGTGAAGCGGCTGCTTGTACTGGAGCAAGACCATCACCGTGCCCGCGCAGGCGACCGCGGGCGCGAGCTGCCCCAAGCCGGCCAAAGCTCCGATCGCGAAGATCGCCAGCATCGCGAACTCCGTGGTCAGCCCGATATCCGGCTCCTTCTGCCGCATCGCCGCAAGATTGGCCATGATCGCCATCGCCGTACAGGCGACGAGTCCGCTCGCGATGATCCAGCCGCCGAAGACCGTGCCCATGACTCCCGCCAACCCGCCGAACAGCCCGATCAAGCCGAAGGTGCGGATGCCCGCGATCGGGTTTTTCGTCCACTCCCTCTCTAATCCCACCAACAGCCCCAGCCCGAGGGCCGTGCCCAGCCATTGTAGCAAGGTCACCGTCTCGGGGAATTGGGAAACCACGCTCATATCGTCTCGCTTGGCGATCCCGTTATGTTAGGATCGGAACCGTCGTGAAGCAAGTCGGCACCGCTCCGCCCATCGAACTGAAGGTCACGGATCTCCGGCAGCTTTTCAACACCATCGATCCCTCGCCTTTCCACGAACGGGACCTGGATCCCGATGCGGAGGAGTTCATCGTCTCCTCCGCCGAAGAGTGCCCCAAGGATGCGAGGCTGCGGTTGGTGATTCACTTGCCCCGGCCGGATCCCATGCTGCCGGAGCCTCGGGAACTCGTCGCGAAGTCACTCCGCCACTACTTCGAATACCGGGCCGAGGTTACCCTGCGCCAGTTAAAGCAACTGCTTCGCCAGGGCCGGGTGAGCCTGATGATCGGTCTCGCTTTCCTCATCCTCTGCAATGCCGCCGCATCCCTCTTCGCGCCGGGTTCCGGGACCTGGCACGGGATCCTCAGGGAAGGACTCTCCATCATCGGCTGGGTTGCCATGTGGCATCCCCTCGAAATCCTCCTGTATCGATGGTGGCCCCTGCTTCAGTTGAAGAAGCTCCACACAAGGCTCGCCGGAGCCGAGGTCGAGGTAAACGTGCAACCTTGATTCCTACTGCCGCGACATCTCCCGGATGAGCTTGCGGTAAGTCTCAACCTCCTCCGTTTCCTCCCGCTGCAAGCGCTCGTCCTTGTCGAGGTCGACGAAGTAGAGGCCGAAGTCCGTATTCGGATCAAAGGCATGCCCCCACTCCCGGTTCGAGGTGACCGACCAGTAGTTGTAGGCCCTCACCGGCACCCCCTTCTCCAGGGCTCGCTCGACCTGTGCCAGGTGCTTCTTGATATACTCCCCCCGCGTCATCCCGTCCGCCGAGGGCACGCACCCGTTTTCCACGATCAGGATCTCCTGCTCGGGAAACCAGCGGTGAAAGCGCTGCAGCGCATGGAACAATCCCTCGGGCCACACCGGAGCCCTCAGGAACCGCCCGTGCGCCGCATCCTCTAACAAACGGAACCGGTGCAGCCGCCACGTCGGCAGCCCCCAGTAATAGTCCAGACCCACGAAGTCCTGCGCCCCCACCGCCTCCGCCGGACACAGCTCGTCCGGCAGGCGCCCCGATGTTCCCAGGTACCACCAGTTCGCGTTCGCGATCAAACTCGTCGTTCCCCAGAAACGCCACGCCCAATTCAGCCAGCTCGACTTCGACTCCAGTACTTCCAGCCGCTCGCAGGGCTCGAGCGGCACCACATCCAGCTTCCCTTCGTCGCCCAGCACCTCGCGTGCGATCAACCGCGCCAGCTTCATCTCCAGCCCCTCCTCCTCGCATGCCGATGAAACCCCCGGCGCATCCGTGCGCACGCCGATGCGGATCTTCCCGCGCCGCTTGATCCGCCGCATCCCGCGCGTGCCGGACATGTTCTCCGGCAGCGTGTCCCCGCCCGCGAAGACCTCGTGCAGCGAGAGCGGCCGGTGGATCTCCTTCGCTACCGCCCCGGGCTGCGAAATCCACGGCACCCCACATGCACCCGCCAGCTCGTGCTGGAACGCCGCCACCGCCTTGTTCACCCGCTCCATCAGGCGCCCGTGCCCGTGCGGCGCGACCACCACGTAATGCTCGTCGCTCAGGCCGGTCGTTAGAAAACGGAAGCGCCCGCCGCCCTTCAGCTCGAAGGGCAGCAGGAAAAACGCGTCGCCATACACCGCCGCCACCTTCCCCTCCGCCAGCGATCTACGGGCTTCATCGTAGTTGGTGAAGATCTTCTTCCGCGCTCCATCCGGGAGATCGCGCTTCCACGACTCCGGCTGGTTGCCCACCCCGATCACCCCCACCTGCTTGCCCGCCAGCGAAGCCACTCCCTCACCCGCGTATCCTTCCAGCACCAGCACCGCCTTCCCCGTCCTCAAATACGGATCGCTGAATTCGTAGCGCGTCTGGTCGCCCTCCGTCACCCCGCCGATCACCAGATCCACCTCGCCGCGCTCGCTCACCAGCGCGCCGCTGGTCGTGAACTTGAACACCGCCTCCGAGAGCCCCCGGTGGCAAGCCCCCCAGTCCATGATCATCTGCAGCCAGGTCGGAAACCCCGTCACCAGAGGATTCACCCCCACCTTCGCGTCCGCCCTGCGCTTGCGGATCGCCACCCGCGCCCGCGCGTGCGCCCGGAACAGGTTCGGGATCAGCTTCCCCACCGCCTCGGCCTCCGCCTCCACCACCGTCCCGCGCGGCAGCCCCGGCGGCATGTAGTAGCGGCTCTGCCACCACGGCATGATGTAGCCGAAGGTGAGCTGGCTCGGCTCGTTGAAGCTGATCCACCAGTCCACCAGATCCCCCAGCGCCTCCGCCACCCGCGCCGCATAGCGCGCGAAGAAATCCGGGAACTCCTCCCCGATCATCCCCCCGTGATCCCGCTCCAGCCACACCGGCCACACGAAGTGATGCAATGTCACCATCACCTTCATGCCGCAGTCGCGCACGCACTCCGCCACCCGCCGGTAGTGAGCCAGTGCCTCCGCATCGAAGACTCCCGCCGCCGTCTCCACCCGTGCCCACGCGATCGAGAACCGGAACAACTTGCAGCCCATCCCCGCCGCCGCGGCGATGTCCTCCTCGTAGCGGTTCCAGAAGTCCGTCCCGCGTCCTCGCGGCGTTAGCCCCTGACACCGCTCCCACAGATCCCAAACATCCTCGCGCTTCGGATCATGCGCCTCCACCTGGTGGTCGGCATTCGCCGTACCAAAAAGAAAACCGGGCGGAAATGCCATGCGCCGCCACCATGCTACGCCCGCCCCGCTTGGCAAAGCCCGCGTTTCTGGCAGGGCTGCCCCACCGCGGGCTTGCCATCTCCGGAGCGCTCCCCTTCACTCCCGGCCCGTTCACCGGACTGGCCATGGCCCTCATCGTGCAAAAATACGGCGGCACCTCCGTCGGCTCCATCGACCGCATGCGCAACGTCGCCGCACGCGTGAAACGCACCCGCGACCAGGGCAATCAGGTCGTCGCCGTGGTCTCCGCCATGTCCGGCATCACCGATGGCCTGATCAAGATGGCCAGGGAGTTCAGCGAGACTCCCTCCGAGCGCGAAATGGACGTCCTCCTCGCCACCGGCGAGCAGCAGTCGATCGCCCTCGTCACCATGGCCCTGCACGAGGCCGGCGTCGAAGCCGTCTCCGTGACCGGCCGCCAGGCGGGCATCTACACCAAGGGTTCCCACACCCGCGGCCGCATCCAGGACATCGACCCGGCCTTCATGCAGCGCGAACTCGATGGGGGAAAAACCCTTGTCGTCGCCGGTTTCCAGGGCGTCACTCCGGAGGGCATGATCCACACCCTCGGCCGCGGTGGTTCCGACCTCACCGCCATCGCCGTCGCCGCCGCGCTGAAGGCCGATGTCTGCCAGATCCTCACCGACGTGGACGGCGTTTACACCTGCGATCCGCGGATCGTGAAAAACGCCCGCAAGCTGCCCGAGATCTCCTACGACGAAATGCTGGAAATGGCCTCGTCCGGGTCGAAGGTGATGCAGTCCCGCTCGGTCGAGTTCGCCAAGAAATTCGGCGTCGTCTTCGAAGTCCGTTCCTCTCTCAATGACAACCCGGGCACGCTGGTGCTCGAAGAACATCCTGCCATGGAAAACGTCGTCATCCGCGGAGTCTCCATCGAGCGCTCCCAAGCCCGCGTCACCATCACCGGCATCCCGGATGTCCCCGGCATGTCCGGCAAGATCCTCGGCGCCCTCGGCGAGGCGGAGATCAACCTCGACATGATCGTGTCGAACATCGCCCACGACGACCGCGCCCGCCATTCCTTCACCATGCACTCGCATGATCTGGGCAAGGCGCAGGCCGCGCTCAAGCCGGTGCTCGCCGAGCTCAGCCCGGACGCGAAGATCGAGACCGAAGCCGGCATCGCGAAGCTTTCCGCCGTGGGCATCGGCATGCGTTCCCACTCCGGTGTGGCCGCCACCATGTTCAAGGCGCTCGGCGACGCAGGGATCAACATCGGCATGATCTCCACCTCCGAGATCAAGATCGCCGTGACCGTCGAGGAAACGCGCATCGAGGATGCCGCCCGCGCCGTCCACGACGCCTTCCAGCTCGACAAGGAGCCGGTGAAGTGAGCCTTGGACTCCCCGGCCCCTGCCGGTCGGCATGGGGGCACGTGGAGAATCCCTACCAGCCCCCCGCGGCGGAGCCGCCGCCCTTGCCACCGCCATCGCGGCAAGGACTACGGAACCTCGGGCCGCTTGCCGCGACCAGTCTGTAGCTTTACGGCATTTCAGTGGCCTTGGAAACAGGCCAGCATGTCCTGAAGATGTTCGTGAAGGTACCGCCCGGGAACCTCCACGATACCCGCTATGTCGAAGGCCCGACCGCGCTGGACTGGGCGATGATTGTCACCGGCTTCGGGGCGATGATTCCCTATTTCATGTGGAAGTACCGGGCCGCGAAGAATGCCGGGATTCTCGACCCTGCATCCATGACGGTGTCCCCCGCGATGGCGGTTGGATCGTATTTCATCCCGCTGGTGAATCTGGTGGTTCCCTGCCGGGCAATGGCGCAGATCGCGCGAGCATCGACCGGTAGTATCCGCGGAGTGGGGGCTTGGCGGTCGGGACAAATCGCCTCCATGTTTTTAGGGAGTTCGATCGGATTCATGCGGGGCGCCGGCGCTTCCTTGCCTCCAGCCTTGATCGAGCATGTCTACATCGTTGTAGGCGTGCTGACCTTCGTTGCCTCATGGAAGCTCGTGATGGACATCACCCGAGCGCAGGGGGTGCGAAACCCGGACCCCGCTTGATCACGCGTCGTCCGCTTCCAGCAGCTTCGTCAGCGCGTCTGCGAAATGGTTGTAAAAGAACACCGGAACCACCAGCGCCACCCCGAGCGGGAGGAAAGCGGTCACGCCGAAGAAGGTGAAGAAATTCCAGCCATCGAGCAGACGGCGGACTTCCATCGATTCACACAGGGCCATCAACGACAAAAGCGATGATAGGGACGCTCACTTTCTCTTCTTCGGCAGCCCGCTCAACCAGCGTTCCACGTCCGTGATCACCTGATCCTTCTTCTTGTCGTACATCAGCAGGTGATAGGAGTCCGCGTAGAGCTTGATCTGGCGGGTCTTCTTGTCGGGGATGTTGCCGAAGAAGGCCTTCACGTCATCCGTGCGGCTGAAGAAATCCTTGTCCCCGTGCAGCACCAGCGTGGGCACCGTGAAGGTCTTCGCGCATTCCGGCATCCCGTCGATCAACTCGCCAAGCGTCACCAGCAGGCGCAGCGTGTGCTTGTCGATGTGCCAGGCGTTGGTCTCGGCCTGCTCGGAGTGGACAGTGTCGTGCGTCATCTGCACCTGCTGGCCGCCCGCGAGTGTTTCGAGCGAGAGCCGGGCCATCGGCGCCACGTTTGCCATCTGGCGGACCAGATCCTTCTTCCACTGCGGGAAGTCGTCGCGGAACCTCACCACCGGCGAGGAAAGCACCAGCGCATCGCAGGGAGGGGGAGCCCCCGCCGCCACGTCCAAACGATAGGTGTGGGACGCGATCAGCGCGCCCATGCTCTCGCCGAACCAGATGATCTTCGCCTTCGGGTGCTTCTCACGCACCATTTGGGAGAAACGGTTGAGATCGTTGTACCACTTCTGCGGGTCGTCGATATCGCCCCGCCGCTCCTTCAACGGGTCCTTGCCCTGCCCGCGCACCTCGTAGGCGTAAACCGCCGTTTTCGGCTGCTCCTTGAGCATGCGCTTGCCGAGGTTTTCGTAGTCGATCGCCGCGCCGCAGAAGCCGTGGATGCCGATGATGACGGTGTTCGGCTCGGTGCCGTCCTTGACCCACTTGCGGTAGCCGAAGGTCTCGCGGCGCAACGCTTCCTCCGGTTTGTCGGTCACCAGCGTATAATCCGTCGCGCACTGGCTGAGTAACAGGGCGGTAGCCACGAGGGAGCCAAACCGCAGTGCAAGTTGCAGCGGCCAGCGGGATCGGTCACTCCCTGAAATGTTCTTCATCCGTTGAAATTGTGCCACTTCTTACGGATGCCCGCAATCCTGCTTTCCACGAAGTTTCCGGGGGAAATCACGCACCCGCAGGCTCTTTTTCCGCCAGAACAGCACGGGCTGTTTCAATTTTCTTTTTCTG
>CAMLOZ010000055.1 GCA_946481625.1 uncultured Haloferula sp.
AATCGCGGGCAAAATGTCGTCGAGCGTTTCAGCCACGGAGAAGTCGCCGGAACTGCACAGGCCCCGCAAAAGCCCGATCAGCGGATCCCAAAACCGGACGCCGGCGGGGTTCTGGCGGTTGAAAAGCACTACCGGTTTTCCGGCCATGAGCGGGTTCTTCTGGTGCTTGAAGATCATCAGCGCCAGCAGTTCCTGAAAGGTCCCCGCACCGCCGGGGAAAATGACAAAAGCGTCCGAATTCTCGATCATCACCTCCATCCGGGTGTAAATGTCCGGGCGCAGCCAGAAGCTGGAGAGCCCATCGGGAAGCCCTTCAAGCTCAATGATATGAGGGACATTTGAACCGGCCGTCCAGCCGCCGGCCCCCACCGAACCCTCGACCACCGCACCCATGATCCCCGAGCGGCCCGCCCCGGAAACGCAGCCCATGCGGTTCTCCGCCAGCTGACGGCCGAGCGCCTCGCCATCGGCCAGGTAGGACGGCTCTTCCAGAGTCGCCGAGCAGAACACGCAAACATTCGCGACGTAATCGGGCGGCACCGGCTCCTCGAAGGAGGTCGCCTTGCTCTCGCCGATCTTCTCGCGGCCCGCGTCGGGCAGACCCTTCATGCGCACCATTTCCAAGGTCTCCAGCACGCCCTCCGGATGATCGGCGGCGAGCAGGAAATCGCGGTGATCCTGCTTGATCGTCCCCATCCGGTTCAGGTGGTCCAGCACCGCGAAAAAGGGGTTCCAGGACGAGTCGGTGTTCAGGATCACCGTCGGCTTGCCAGCCAGGTTCCGGTCGAGGGTTTGATAGCCCACGAAGATCGAAATCGCCTTGAACATGTCCTCCAAGGTCGCCCCGGGAGTGAAAACGAAGGCCTCGGATTCGATGATCTTCCGCTCGATGTTGGAAAGCGTGATCCGCTGGTCGCCGTTGGAATTATAGATGTCCCAGCCTTTGCTGAAAAGCAGGTAGAGGAGGCGCGCGCGGGCTTCCCGTCCAGGGTCGTCAGTCCCCCGGACGGTTCCAGAAAGTCTTACTTTAGGCATGGGATTCGCTGAGGCAGGGTGATCCAGCAGACGCCGTGCCGGGACAGCCGGCGGCATCAAGGGCAGGCCGAACTATAATGCACATGGACCCGTTTCTTCAAGCCGCCATCGCGGAAGCATCGGCCGGACTGGCCGAGGGAGGAATTCCAATCGGAAGCGTTCTCGTCCGCCAGGGGATCATTCTCGGCCGCGGCCACAACCGCCGCATGCAGCAGGGCAATCCCGTCCTCCACGGCGAGATGGACGCGCTCCAGAATGCCGGCCGCCTGCCCGCACACATCTACCGCGAGTGCACGCTCTACACCACGCTCTCCCCCTGTCCCATGTGCTCGGGGGCGATCCTCCTCTACGGGATTCCGAAAGTGGTGGTCGGCGAGAACCGGACCTTCATGGGCGAGGAAGAGCTCCTGAAGAGCCGGGGCGTGGAAGTTGAAGTGGTCCAGAGCGAGAAGTGCATCGACCTGATGCGCCGCTTCATCGACGCGAACCCGACGATCTGGAACGAGGACATCGGGGAACCCTGAATCCGGCTCTTATTCACATTCAGCGAAGATTCCCGCTTCTGCGCACTAACCGCACTTGGCATTCCCTTGGAATTCCTGTGACGGTGTAGTGCTATGAAAACCCCGGGGGAACTTTTGGACGAGACCCACCTTGAAAATTGGATCGGGCATTCACGCTGGCCGGGCTCTTTGGCCCTGGCGACCACCTGCAGCTGCGATGTCTCGCAGCTCGGCACGGACATCTGCGACCGCCTCAATGCGAAGAAGATCTTGAATGTCGGCCCCGCCGTCGCCTTCGACCGAGAGGCCATCCGCTATCTGGCGGGAAATCCCGCCTGGCGCCACCGCGTCTTCGCCTCGCTTCCGGAGCCCCGGGAACATCCCGGCTGCGACTACGAGGCGATGATCCGCGGCGTGGCCCAACTCGGCGGTGCCATCCTTTCCGGCCGAGGCTGCTTCGATGCCACCCGCGGCCTCGACCGCGTTTTCCGCGTGATGGTGTCGAACTGCGGGGAATGCCGGACGGACGAACCTTCCATGCGCCTCGATCCCCAGCGTTTCAGCCGGGAGAGCCTCGTGCATGTCATCGCCGATAGCTTTGCGGACTGGTGCAGCGGGCGCATGCCGCAGGATGCTCCTGCAAGCGCGGCGATCCGCGGGACATCCCGCGCGCCCTTGGTCACCGTCGGCGCGTGACGCCGTCCTCCGGCGAGCACCGGTTCCGCTCGGCGGAGCCGGTCTTCCCGGCGTCAATTCCCGGCGGCGTCGAGGATGATGCGGATCTGTTCGAGATCGTAGGGGCCCACGTTGCTCAGCGCGGCACCCGCGGCTTCCCGCCGCCGCGAGGCATCGGAGATCGTGCGGATCCACTCGGCACAGGTTTCCGGGTCCTTTTGGGCGTGGTAATTCACCATCGCGGCCACCAAACGGTCGCGCGCCTCCCCCGCCGGCCGGGTGTCGAGCCATTCGGTGGCCTTGTCCACGTCCATGTTCACCCACAGCGGGAAGGCGGACTCGTTCGCCACCTCCTGCTCGGCGGCCGGCAGGCTGTCCCGCCACGCTTGCCATTGGTCGAAATCCTGGGCCGCGAGGATGTTGGCGAAATTCTTGATCGCCGCTTCCCGCTCTCCCGGATTCTCAAGTCCCGCGATCAATTGGATCCCGCTTGCCGGATCCCGCACCGCAAGCTGCATCGCGCTCGTGCCCAAGGCTTGCAGCCGCTCTTCTTCCGGCAGGTCGCGGCTCCATTCCCATGCCTTGGCCGGATCCGCCAAGGAGCGCGCGTTGACGACCTCGTTCATCAGCAGATCCCTGACATCCGCCTGCTCCGGCTCCTGAAGCCAGCGTTCCACCGCCGCCGGATCGCGCGCGATCCAGCTTCTCGCCAGATTGGATACCACCCCGGCGACGTCGCTCCCGTTTTGCCAAGCCCGGATCCGGGCCATGATCCCGTCCCGCGTTGCAGGGTTGGTCAAGAGGTCGCCCATCCACTTGGCATCGCTCCGGTAGTCTTCCGGCTTGGTGGAGAGGCACCACAATTCCACCGCCTTGAGAGGGTCCTTCCGCATCACCTCGGTCAGAAGCGCCCGCTTTTCGGCCTCCAGAAGCTGCTCCCCGGAGTGCAAGCGGTTCTCCAGCTTGGCTAGGTCCCTCCGCGCCTTCTCGGTCTCGATCGCCTGCTGGTACTGCTCCGCTCCCCAGCCGGCCGGAATCTCCACGTCCCCGCCCATGCGCGTCATCCTCGCCCAGAGATACAGCACGCTCAGCGAATTGCCGAACCCCATGCTCGGGGTCCGTCGCGAAAGCTCGTCCCACGCGTCCTTCGCCTCCGCGTCGCTCATCCGCGTCAAGGTGCCGATCGCCTCCATCATCGCGAGCATGTCGGCCGGATCGGTCGTGAACATCCGCTCGACCCCCGCGTGCATGCCGTGCTGCCCGGTGTTCCCGCCTTCGCCGGAAGGGGAAACTCCCGCCCGCGCTCGAGCCGCGTGCTGGCCGGAAGCATCCGGGCCGGCCTGCGGCGCTGTCGATTGGATGGGCGGCGGGAACAAGGCGGACTTCGCGTCGATCTGGGACCCTGTGGCCCCGCGGAGCCACCACCCGCAGGCGAGACAGAGAAGACCGGTCAGCGGTAGCGCGAGAATGCGCGGGAAGCTTGCTTTCATCAGGGTCCGGGGAAAACCGGGAGAGGTGCCCGGCACACGGCACGGCACTTCTCCCGGTCGGGTTTTCGAGAATGGAGTATCCTCCGGTTACGGCTTCACGAACTTCCAGTGCTGGTTGTGGCTTGCGCCGCTATACCAGTTCTGCATCACCGTCCCGTTGCCGGTCTGCCCGCCGGTGTCGAGGCACTTGCCATTCGCCCGGTTGATGATCTTGTAATAACCGGAATCCGTGGCCTGGAAGGTCCACTGCTGGTTGTAGCTCCCCCCGTCGGTCCACTGGCCGATCGAGGAACCATCGGCCGTGTTGCCAAGCGTATCGAGGCGCTTGCCGCCGGTCACGCAGACGAGTTTGAAGTAGTTGCCCGTGCGGGTGACAGTCCAACGCTGGTTGTTGCTGGCGCTGTTTTCCCATTGCGCGACCGTCGCGCCGTCGGTGGTGGCACCCATGTTGTCGAGGTACTTGCCGCTGGCCCGGTTCAACAGCTTGTAGGTGCCGAGCGGGACGCCGAGCGACGTGTCGCTCAGGCCCATGTCGCGGCGCAGGCCGCCGGTGATGGCGATGTGCTTGTCCGCGGGGCCCTCGTTGTCCTGGTTCCAGCCGTAAGGCCACCAATGCGCGGCATCGGCGGAAAGCACGGCGGATGCCCCGTCATACGACTGGAGCTTCGCATTCGCGATCACGCCGGTCCAGGTGTTGCCGCTCCGGTTCGCATTCCAGTTCGAGTAGGTCCCCGTTCCGAGCCAATGCGCCATCTCGTGCTGCGCCACGCGGGCGCTGCGCGAGCCGCCGAATTCGATCCATCCCTGATAACTGGCCTGGGCGGTGGGGACGCCCGAATTGTAGGCCACCGTGATGTTGCCGCTGTAGTTGGCCCAGGTGTTGAAGTTGTTCACCGCGGTGTTCATTGCCGAGGTGATCTGAGCCAATTCGGTGGCGGGAGCGCTTCCCGTGAAACTCCAGGTCAATGCCGCCTTGCCCGGCAGGATCGAGCCAAGCATCGCCATCGCGGCGAGTAGTGTGTGTTTCATGTGGTTTTGGTCTTTTTTTGTTCGGTTACGGCAGATATGTGGCCCTCGATGGGAGGACACCATACGGTGTCATCAAATCAGATGATTTGAGACCCCAGCCATCCTCCATGGTCATGGCGAATCACCGCGCCGGGGAAAGCCGTTTCTCCGTATGATGCCGAATCCTCAAGCAATGCTGTCCTTTCAGCATTGATGTATCTTCCGAGGTATCCCCTTTATGGGGGATGTCCATGGCAGAAAACCACACTAACCGGCAGCCAGCTATCAATCCGTCTGCGCCGATGGCATGGGGAGGATCTCCGCCAACTCGAAATCGATGATGCAGAAGCGGCCCGCGCGCGGGTCGTAGGTGATATTGCGCGGTTCGGGATCGAGATGGCGCACGCCATAGTCGCGCTCCAGCTCCGCGAACAACTGGTCCGCGCGCTCCTTGCTGATCGACTCCGCCGTCCTGCCGCAGGCGGTCGAAACGAAGTAGAGTTCCTCCGGGTGTTCTTCCAGGACCTTCGGCACGTAGTCGCAGCCGCGCTCCTCGAGCACCTTCAGGACCGAGACCTCGTTCGCGTAGCGCTTGTCCGCATCCGTCCCGCGGAAGCGCTTGTGCACCCGGTTCATCCAATCGAGCCGCACATGGGCACGGATCCCGTCCTTGAGGTCCCTCATAATCCCAGGATCGCGCGGGCGACGGTGAAGTAGATGACCATCCCGGAAACGTCCACGATCGCCGCGATGGCGGGCGCGGAAACGACAGCCGGATCGAGCTGCGCGGCGCGGGCACCGAGCGGCAGCAGCGACCCGAGGAAAGTCGCGGAGGTGACCTGCGTGGTGAGCGCGATCGCCACCGAGAGCGCGATCTTGCCGAGCGACATCCCGGCAGGCAGATCGATGTGGAAGAAGGGCAGCAGCAGGATGGTGAACAGCGCCATGCACGTGCCTAGCAGCGCGCCGAGGAAGAACCCGGTCCGTAGTTCCTTCCACGCCACGCGCCACGCGGAGCCGGGATCGATCTCGCCGAGCGACATCGCGCGGATCACCATGGTCGATGCCTGCCCGCCCGTGTTGCCGCCGGCGGCCACCACCATCGGCAGGAAGAGAGAGAGCAGGAACACCTGGCTCAGCACCGAGCCGAACCGCATCATCACGTAGCCGGAGAGGATCGAGACGAAGGCCAGCCCGGTGAGCCATCCCGCACGGCGCCGGAATTGCGTGACGATCGTCGTGTTCAGGTAGGTCTCTTCCGACTGCTCGCCACCGATACCCGCGATCTTCTCGATGTCCTCGGTGCTTTCCTCCTGCATGATCTCCATCGCGTCGTCGTGCGTGATGATGCCGAGGAGGTGCTCGAATTCATCCACCACCGGCAGGGCGATGAGGTCGTACTTGAGCAGCATGTTCGCCGCTTCTTCCTGATCCGCGGTGGCAAGCACGCGCTCGGGGCCGATCTCGCGCATGATATCGCGCACCGGCGTGTCCCAGGTATTGAAAGCCAGATCGCGGAAGCGGAGCTTGCCGATCAGGCGGCCCTTGTCGTCCACGACGAAAATCCGGCTCAGCGTCTCGGTGGACTCCTGGCTGCGGCGCAGCATCTCGATCGCCTGCTTCACCGTCTGGTTGGCGAAGACCCGGCCGATGCGGGTGGTCATGCGCCCCCCGGCGGTGTCGTGGTCGTACTTCAGCAGGGAGCGCGTGAGCTCCTCGTCCTCGGGCCCCAGCAGGCCCAGGAAGCGCAGCCGGGCTTCCTCGCCCACATCCTGCAGGATGTCCACGCGGTCGTCGTCGGAGAGCTCGCGGAAAAGGACCTTCAGCTCCGAGGGACTGAAGGCATCCAGCGCCTCCTCGATCATCGAGTCCGGAAGCTCGACGATCATGTCCGCTGCCAGCGCCGGGCCGATCGTCTTGAGGAAGAGGGGATGCTGCTCCTCGTCCAGTTCCTGGTAGGCCTTGGCAAGGTCGGCGTAGTGGGTCTCCTCCGCCAGCGCACGGACGGCGCTCTGGTCCTCCGCCTCCACCGCCCGCAGCAGGTCGTCGTGGGGCAGGGTGGCGTCGTCGTCCGGCATGCCGGGAGTTTATGCCCGCAGCGGCCGGAGCCAAGAGCGGAGAAAGGAGAAAAACCGGCACCTCGCACGACGGGGCGCCCCGGCCCGGCCACCCGATTCGATCCCCGCGGCGATCCTACTAGTGATGCCGTATGTACATCAAGACCCCGGAGGATCCGTCGGCCTGCTCGGCGGTGCGTAGATAGGCTTCGGCAGGGAGCCCGTTCCGGCGTCGCCCTTGGCCTGCTGGTCGAGGATCGCATTGGCGATGGCGCCCGCCATCTTTTCACGGTAGGCGGGATCGGCGCAGAGCTTCGCTTCGGAGGCGTTGCTGAGGTAGCCGATCTCCGCGAGCACGCAGGGCACGTCGGGATTGCGCGTCAGCCGCAAGCGGCGGCGGACCATGCCCCGGTTGCCGGATTCGGAAGGCGAAACCGCCACCATGTTCCGGTGGATCCGCGTCGCGAGGCCGTGGCTGTCCACGCGCCAGTAGTAGGTCTCCGGACCGCGGATCCCCGCGCCGCTGGAGTTGTAGTGGAGGCTCACCAGGATCGTCCCCTTCTTGCCGCTCGCCCTCGCCGCTCTCACGTCCAGGTCGATGAATTCGTCGCCGTTCCGCATCAGCACCGTGCGGACTTTCCCGGAGAGCTGCCGCTGCAGCCGCTTCGCCGTATCCAGCGCGAGATCCTTTTCCCGCATCCCGGTCGTCCGGGAAACCGCGCCCGGGTCTTGGTCGCCATGGCCGGCATCGATGATCACCGTGCCGAAGCCCTTCGGCCCCGGCCGGTGGCCCCATTCGTCGGGGCTCAGGCTATTGCCGGGACCGGTCGCCGGACCGGAGCAGGCGGCAAAAACCAACACGGGCAGCGCGACAAGGAAGCGGAAACTCATGGCCGGATCATCGGCGATTGCCGCGGCATGGCCACACAAAAACTTCCCCCGGTGACGCCTCCATTCCGCGGGAAAATCTGGTCCGGTACAAGCTTCCCGTCGGCCGCGACACACGTTAGACAACCGTGGTCCGCTCTTCTTTTTCCAGCCATGTCCTCCGATCCCCGCTTCATGCACCGCGCCATCGAACTCGCCCGCCTCGGGATGGCTTCCGGCGCCGGCGGTCCCTTCGGCGCGGTCGTGGTGAAGGACGGCGAAATCATCGGCGAGGGTCACAACCGCGTCGTCGCCACCAACGATCCCACCGCCCACGGCGAGATCGTCGCCATCCGCGCCGCCTGCCAGCACCT
This sequence comes from uncultured Haloferula sp., assembly GCA_946481625.1. The sequence goes on from CAMLOZ010000055.1 coordinate 8,010, forward strand.
CGGACACTTCAGCCTGGAAGGCTGCGAAATCCACACCACCGGCGAGCCGTGCCCGATGTGCCTCGGCGCGATCCACTGGGCGCGGATCGGGAGAATCTACTACGGATTTAGTATTTCAGACGCCGCGGCCATCGGCTTCGACGACCGCGAATTCTACCGCCAGTTCAGCCTCCCCCGCTCCGAGCGCCACGTGCCCGCCGCCGAACTGGGGGGCGGGGAGGCCAAGCTGCTGTTAGGCGAATACATGGCCCTTCCCGGTCGGGTGGCCTATTGAGCCGCCCTCAAAACAACCCGAAGAACCACTTCTTCTTCGCCGTCCGCTTGTAGCTCCCGTCCCCCACGGACAACACCTTCACCTCGACCTCCGCGAGGCCCCGGTCCTTGAAGCCGATCTTCTTCGCCGCCCGCGGCGAGAGATCGATGACGCGGTCGCCGATGAAAGGCCCGCGGTCGTTCACCCGGCACTTCACGGACTTGCCGTTCTCCAGGTTCGTCACCTCCACCATACAGGGCAGCGGCAACGTCTTGTGCGCGGCGATCAAGTGCCACGGCATCACCTTCTCGCCCAGCGAGGTCTGCCCGCGCTTGAGGCCGAAGAAGCTTGACTCGTCATACCACGAGGCCGTGCCGCTCTCGACATGATAGATCGCCTCCTCGACCCCCATCGGGTGGTAAGTCCCCCCGCGCACCGAGTAGGACTGGGTCATGTAGCCCCGGTAGTCGCCGCCCGGATAGGCGCAGGACGCCAGGAGCAAAAGCCATGAATGACGAATGACGAATTTCCGAATGTCGAATGGCTTGGGGAAAGCGTCCACGGCCTCCCCCGCGGGAAACAGGCCTTGCTTTTCCTCAAGACACTTCATCCGGCATTCGGGAATTCTGAATTCGTCATTTTCCCCTTACTTCTGCCGCTCGCGAATCAGCGGCAGCGTGCGGGCGACTTGCTCCTTCATCTCCTTGCCGGGCTTGAACTTCACCACGGCGCGGGCGGGGATCGGCACGTCCTTGTCCGGATCCTTCGGGTTCCGGCCGATCTTGGCCTTCGTCTCCTTCACTTGGAAGGCACCGAAATTGCGCATCACCACGGTGTCGCCACTGGAGAGGGAATCGGTGATCGAGTCGAGCGTCCGCTGGATCACGTCGAACACCTGCTGCTGGGTGAGGCCGGTTTCGTTGGAAATCTTGATGACGAGCTCGCGTTTGGTGATGGTAGCCATAGCTTTACGGGTGTGGTGATGGTGAAGGCGGCGCGGGGATTGGACACCATAGGAAAGGCTCTTTGTCCCGCGAAAAATCCAAAATCATGCGGAATCCATGCCAGAGGTGTTTGAATCGCCATTCACACTAGCAGTCGTCTTGAAATGCAGTTTTGCAACTTTCGCGAGCGCCTCCGGACCGTGTTTCGCGACCACCTCGCGGGCGGCCTCGACCACCGCGGCGGAGGCCCCCAGCGGCAGGGATACGCCTCCGGAGGTGGAAGTTTTCTCCATCCAATCGACGAATCTTTCCCGTGCGAGGATGGAAGCGGCAGCCACCGCGATGTCGGACTCCCCCTTGGTCCGCTGATCGAGCTGGATCTCCACCCCTGCCTGTTTGAGGGCGCGCGCCAGCACTTCCGGCCGCGCGAATTGGTCGCTCAAAGCCCGCGGGCAGGCCGGCCGCTGCACTGCTAGATTCGAGATCACCTTCGCATGCCCCCAGGCCAGCAGCCGGTTGAGGTTGCCGAAGGACGAAAACATCTCGTTGTAGCGCTCCGGCCCGATCGCGACGACCGAGACGGCAATTCCCGGCGTTTCGCGGATCTTTACCGCCAGGTCGCGGATCCGCTTGGCGCTCGCGATCCGCTTGGAATCCATCACCCCCGCGGCTTTCAGGGCCCGGGCCACGGGCGCGTCCGTGTAAACGCCGGCGATCACCAGCGGCCCGAAATAGTCGCCCTTGCCGCTCTCATCGATCCCGAAGTGCGGCGCGTACATTTCCGGGTCCAGCTCTTCCTCGTAGCCCAGCTTCGCCTCGCCCAGCACCTCCGGCTCTAGCAGGAAGCGGATGAAGTCCTCGGTCTCCTTGCCCTGGACCAATACCTTCGGCCCCTTGGCATAGACCGCCACGCTCAACTTCCCCTTCTTCGCCGCGTAAAGGGTGTACGGCTTCTCCTCGAATTCGTAGCCGCGCTCCTCCAGCACCTCCCGCAAGCGGGCGGCCTGGGCGGCGGTGAGCGGCGCGGTGTGCGAAGTCAGTGCCACGGGCGGGACGATCAAACCGCCAAGCGGCCCCGCGCGCCAAGGATTTTCCCGGATCGGCATCAAGTGCATTGGCCTTTCGCTCCGACCGCATTCATCATCCCCCTGTGCTCAAGCCGCTCGCCCGCCAGACCCCGCTCGATGCGCCGGAGTCCTTCCGCGCCGCACTCCGCGAATGGTTCGGCCGCCACGGCAAGGACTACCCCTGGCGCCGCACCAGCGATCCCTACGCCGTCCTCGTCTCGGAGGTCATGCTCCAGCAAACGCAAATCGCCACCGTGCTGGGCCGCGGATTCTACACCCGCTTCCTCGAACGCTTTCCCGATGTTCCCGCCTTGGCCGCCGCGGAGGACGAGCCGCTCCTCAAGGCATGGGAAGGCCTCGGCTACTACCGCCGCGCCCGCATGCTGCGGGAGTCCGCCCGCGCCGTGCTCGCCCGCCACGGCGGCCGTTTCCCCGCGGACCCCGCCGCCCTCCTCGATCTTCCGGGCATCGGCCGCTACACCGCCGGCGCTCTCCTCTCCTTCGCCTTCGACTACCCCGCTCCCTTGGTCGATGGCAATGTCGACGAGCACTGATCCGCGTTTCATCGTCTTCAGCATGTCGCGGGTGACG
>CAMLOZ010000056.1 GCA_946481625.1 uncultured Haloferula sp.
CCGTAGCGAAACAGCCGACGGGCCGCGGCGCTCGGCTGCTTCAGGCTTTGCCTGAGCGCAGATGGGCGTCCCGGAGTAGTCCTTCCAGGGCACCTCGCCGGTATCGTCGGAACCCATGAACATGCCGTCATTTAAATCCTTCTGTCTCGCTGCGCTGACGATGGGGCTCTCCGCCGCGCAACTCGCGAGCGCACATTCCGGCCTGTGTGCCGACGGCTCCTCGTGCAAGGGGACGCCGGTGGATCCGAGCGGCGGCGACGCTCACCGGTCCGAATTCTTCAGCGCGCTGCAGATGGAGTCGACGAGCAGCGGCCAGGCGGCGCGGCGGCGCATCGAGGTGTCCGATCAGGAATTTTTCTCTTTCAGCGGCGTCTGCGGAACGCGAGGCTTAGTGCGGCCACCCCGACCAGTAGGGGCGCGGAAGGCTCCGGCGCCGGGATGAATTCGCCGAAGCCCGTGGTGCCTCCACCCGTCAGGCCGAGATCGCCGTCCAGAGCTCCGAAAATACCGCGATTCTCAGTCGCCAACCCGAATTGAGAGGTGGAGAACCAATCGAAGCGGATCGAGGAGACATCATGGTAGTAGAGGATCATCCCGCCGTCCGCGGTCGTTTCGGGGTGACCCTCACCGCGCGAATCGAAGCGGAAATTCCCAACCTCGTCGTGGACGTGGATCCCGCTGTTTTCGTGGAGACGGTAACCCGCAAGGCCGTCGCTGCCGAAGGCCCGGATCGACTCGGATTGGTAGGGTTCGCCATCGTGATCGTAGATCAGGAAGCGCACGCCCGGCAACGTCATTGGCACGCTGAAGTCGGTGCCGCCTTCGAAGAACGATAGCGTCCACGCGATGCCGCCGGTCTCCTGCGCGTAGTTGCCGTCGTGCCGGTAGTAAACGCCCAGGTCGTTGTTGCCCGCGCTCCCGTTGTAATCCGGGATCCAGCCGACCCACTCGTAGGTGCTGGTGGGCCTGAAATTCGAGGTCTCGCCGTCTGTCAAACCGATTACCGAGACACGGACATCGACGGAGGTGCCGTTGTAGCTGCCGGCTCCGGCGAAATCGAGATACGCCTCCGGAGCGTAGTAGGGCCCGAGCGTCGAGTTGTTCGGATACATCGCCCAAGCCGGCTGGACGTTGTTGCTGAAATCCAGATCGACGTACGATTGCCCCGCAGCGCCCGAGATCAGCGCGAAGAGGGCGAAAGCGGAGCGGGTGGCGACACTCGACATGGGCACAGGGGACGAAACAGCGCCGTGCGTCTAGCAGTTCACGGCCTCCGGGGCGACAAGAAAAGCCCCCGCGATCACGGAGGGTCAAACCGGTGGAGGTGTCAATCGAGCTTCGAAGCGAGGGCCCGGGCGAGAGCTCCGACGTTCTCGTCGTCGAAGAGCGTCAGATGCCGGCCGGGCACCGGAACGATCTCCAATCCTTCCCCGGCAAACCCGGTCCAGCCGTAGTCCTCGGGCCACTCGACCTTGTCGCTGGCGGTCATCGCCTTGAAGAGGGTGATCCTGCCGTTGAAGCGGCGGGGGCGGAAGGCCTGCATCGCGCGCCAGTTTTCCTCGCGGACCTGTACCCGGCGCAGGTCGCTGTGGGCTTCAGCCGGGCCGCTGCCGAGCGCGGCGGCGACTTCCGCCTTCACCCGCCGGTTGGTGGCGATGCCTTCGGCGATGCGCTCGCGCAGGCGCTCCAGCCGGGATGGCAGGGGCAGGTCGTGCTGCTGCTGCCAGAAGGCATTGAAGCGGCCGGTGAGCGAGTAGCGCTTGGCGGGTGCGGTCGGATTGTGGGTGTCGAAGAGGCCGAGGAATTCCACCGTGTGTCCGCGTTCCTGGAGGATGCAGGCCATCTCGTGGGCGACCACGCCGCCGAAGGAATAGCCCGCGAGGCGGAAGGGTCCGCCGGGGTGCACCGAGAGCAGGTGCTCCACGTAGGCCGCGGCGGTTTCCTCGACGGAAGCCGGAGTGATGGGCCCGCTGCTACTGAGGTCGAGCGACTCGATCGCGTGCAGCGGGAAGCGCTGCGGCATCAGTTCGGCCAGGCTGCGGTAGAAGAGGACACCGCCGTCGCCGCCATGGAGGCAGAAGAGCGGGGTGCCGTTGCCGGACTCCGAGAGCGTCACCAGATGACCCTTGCCGGCACCGGTCGGGAGGCTGGCTTCGGCCTGTGGGCAGAGCAGGGCGGCCAGCGCCGCGATCGTCGGATGGCCGAGCAGTGCGGCCAGCGGGAGGGTCCGGCCGAATTCGCGGTTGATCCGCGAGAACAGGCGCAGTGCGAGCAGCGAGTGGCCGCCGAGCGAGAAAAAGTCGTCGTCGCGACCGATCTCCGGGATCTGTAGTAGTTCGCCCCACAGCGTTGCGAGCTTCCGTTCCGTCTCGCCTTCGGGAGCCGCATAGGTCTTGGCCTCGGCCACCTTGCGGGCGGGATCGGGCAGGGCGGCCACGTCGATCTTGCCGTTGGCGGTGACCGGGAAGGCATCGACCAGCGCCACGCCGTCCGGGCGCAGGTAAGCGGGCAGGCGCGCCTCCAGCCAAGCGGAGAGGGCCGCGGCATCGAGCAGGCTGCCTTGTTCGGGCAGGACCCAGGCGAGGATGCGCTTGGTCTCCGGGCTGTTGCCGCGGACGGCGACCTTCGACTGGCGGACCTCCGGGTGGGAGGCGAGGACCGACTCGATCTCGCCCGGTTCGATCCGGAAGCCGCGGACCTTCACCTGATGGTCGCGGCGGCCGACGAACTCGATCGTGCCATCGGCAAGCCAGCGGCAGAGGTCGCCGGTTTTATAGAGCGTGCAGCGGAGAGCGGGAAGCGGAGAGTCCGGGAAGGAGACGAAGCGCTCCGCGGTCAGCTCCGGGTCGTTGTGGTAGCGGAGGGAAAGGCCGTCGCCACCGGTGAAAAGCTCGCCGGGAATGCCGATAGGAACCGCGCGGCCCTGTTCGTCCAGGATGTGCACGGTGGTATTGGCGATGGGGCGACCGATCGGGATCGAAGCCCGCTCGCAGTCCGCCGCCGTGATGCGGTGGCAAGTGGTGAAGGTGGTGTTCTCGGTCGGTCCGTAACCGTTGATGAGCGCGGTGCCGGGCAAGGCATCGAGCGCGCGACGGACGTGAGGAACGGAGAGGACATCGCCGCCCGAAAGAAGGTAGCGCAGCCCTTTCAGGGATTCGAGGTGCTCCTCGACCATCACTTGGAAGAGACCCGCGGTCAGCCAGAGTGTCGTCACTCCCTTGTTCCGCACGGCGCAGGCGATCTCGTCGAGGCCGGTCCCGCCCGCGGGGATGACCAGCTTGCCGCCGTTCAGGAGCGGGCCCCAGATTTCGAGCGTGGAGGCATCGAAGGAAAGCGGTGCCGCCTGCAGGAACACGTCGTCCGGCGTGATGTCGATGAAGTCACAACCGCGGACCAAACGGACCACGCCGCGGTGCGGGACGAGCACGCCCTTCGGCTTGCCGGTGGAGCCGGAGGTGAAAAGCAGGTAGGCGGGATCCCCGGCGCGGATCGGGACATCGGGGATACCGTTGAAAGGCGAGGCGTTTCCGGCGGCGGGAATGTCCAGCACGATGCCGCTCCACGATCCGAAGGGCTCGTGGCAGGCCTCCGCGGCGAGGGCGATGCGGGCGCCGCTCTCCTCCAACAGCAGAGTGAAGCGCTCGGCGGGATAGGCGGGGTCCAGCGGAACATAGGCACCGCCCGCCAGCAGGATGCCGAGCAGTCCGGCGATCATCTCCGGCGACGGCTTCGCACAGAGGGCGACGAGTTCGCCGGCGGCAAGGCCCGCGGTAGTCAGACGGGAGGCGATGGCCGAGGCATCGGCGAGCAACTGGTCATATGTGAGAGACAACTTGCCGAACTCCAGGGCCGTGCGCTGCGGATGAGCGCGTGCCGTCTCCAGGAAGAGTGCGGCGATGTTCGAGTCGCGCGGGTCGCCGGTGCGGCTGCCGGTCCATGCGGCGAGCTGATCCTTCTCCGGCGGCGTGAGGATATCGAGCATCGAGATCGGTGCCGCCGGATCGCCGGCGATGTTTTCCAGCAACTGCCGGTAGTGGCCGAGCATGCGTTCGGCGGTGGACCGGTCGAAGAGGTCGCTGCTGTAGTCGCAGGTCACGCGCCAGCCTTCGGCACGCTCGACCATGAAGAAGTGCAGGTCGAAGATCGCGCCGGGAGAGCGCGAAGGAATCGGGATCAGCTCGATCCCGCCGAAGCGCCCGGCCTTGGCGAAGGAGCGCTGGTGGGTGAAGTTGACCTGGAAGAGGGGATTGCGGCTCGGATCGCGCGCCGGCTTGAGATCGCGGACCAGGCATTCGAAGGGCAGGTCCTGGTTCTCCACCGCCGCCAGCGCGGTATCGCGGACCTGGCGGACCAGCGACTCGAAGGTCGGATCGCCGGACAGATCGCTGCGGAGGATCAAGGAATTGATGAAGACGCCGATCAGCGGTTCCAGCTCGGCCCGCGTGCGACCGGTGATCGGCGAGCCGACGGCGATGTCCGTCCCGCCGCTGTAACGGTGGAGCAGCACTTTGTACGCCGCCAATAGTAAATGATAAAGCGTGGCTCCCTCGCGCGCGGCGATGGCCTGGAGCCGCTGCGTCAATTCCTTGGGAAGGAGTGCCGAGATCAGGTCGCCGTTCCAGGTCTTGGCCGCGGGGCGGGGACGGTCGGTCGGGAGATCCAGCTCCGCCATGCCTTGCAGGCGCTGGCGCCAGTAGGCGAGTTGCTTCGCGATCTCCGGGCCGGCCAGAAAGTCCTTTTGCCAGACGCTGAAGTCCCCGTATTGGATCGGTGGCGGATCGAGCGGGCAATCGCGGCCTTCGAAGTAGGCCTGATAGATTTTCGCGAGCTCCTCGGTCAGCACGGTCATGGACGAGCCGTCGAAAAGCGCGTGGTGGACGGTGACGTGGAGGATGTGCGAGGTCGGGGACAAGCGCACGAGTTCCGCGCGGAAGACAGGGCCGGTCGCAAGACTGAAGGGGCGCTGGGCCTCGATGCTGCCGAGCCGGTCGGCTTCCGCCTGCCGCTCTCCTTCCGGAAGATGGGAGACATCGAGAAGCGGCAAGGTGAAATCGAGGGACGGCTCAACGATCTGGAGCAGCTCGCCGTCGTCTTCCTCGAAGCGGGTGCGCAGCGACTCGTGGCGGTCGATGATGGTCGCGAGCGTTCGCTCCATCAGCTTCAGGTCGAGCGGCCCTTCCAGACGGAAGCGCATCGGGATGTTGAAGGCGGTGACACCGGGCTGGAGCAGTTCGAGATACCAGAAGACCTGCTGAGCGATGGACGCCGGGAACGCGAGCAAGTCCCCCGCGCCATCGGCGGGTGCGGCCGTGGCGTCCTGAGTTTGGGGTGCGTGGCTCATCTCGGGTGAAGGGAACTCTGAACTCTGAAGGGCGAACATTGAACTCTGAATGTGAGGATGGATCGGAGCCCGGAAGGTATCCTCCTTTGCGGGTGGACTCAGAGCTTGCGGCGGTAGGCGTCGCGGTTGACACGTTGGATGGTCGCGGCGGGGGGCGCGGCTTCAGGGGCCGCGGTCAGATCCGCGGCGATGGCGGCGATATTGCGGTGGCGAAAGATCTGGGCGGGTGTCAGTGCCAGGCCGGCCCGGGTGGCGCGCGTGCTGATCTGGAAGATCAGGATCGAGTCGCCGCCGAGTTCGAAGATGTCGTCGCCGGTGCCGATCTCGCGCAGTCCCAGGACCTGCTTCCAGATATCGACGAGTTGGCGCTCGGTGTCGTTCTTCGGTGCGGCGATGTCGTGGCCGCGGCTTTCCGCCTGATCGCCCGGGGCGGGCAGCGCCTTGCGGTCCACCTTGCCGTTCGGGGTTAGCGGGAAAGCATCGAGTACGACGAATGCCGTAGGCACCATGTAGTCGGGAAGCTTTGCCGCGAGGTGCTTGCGCAGCGCCGCGGGAAGCTCGCTGCCGGGAGCGGATGGCTTGTCGTGATGCGGCACGTTTGCCAGCGGCGAGGGCGTCGATTGGATCGGCCACAGCGGCAGCACGGCACTGCCGATCGGCAGGAAGATCGCGTCGATGAGACCGGCGGTGCCGTTGCCGCGCCAGCGGACATGGGCGCGGTAACCCGTCGCCTCCGCCACGGCAAAGAGGGACTCCGCGGAGAGCGCGTTGCCGGGGACGCCGGGTGCGAAGGGAAGCGGCCCGTGTTCGGGTGAATGCTCGAGGGCCCGCAGGAAGCCGAGCGGCGAGTTCAACCGGACGTCGGGAATGCCGGCGATGGCGAGTTCGTCCGGGCCTTCAGCGAGGATCGCTTCGAGCTGCTCAAGATTGAGACGCTCCCATTGACGCCACTTGGTGACGAGCTGTACCGGCGGCTTCTCGCCGACGTGGAGGATGACGTCGTAGTGATAGGTCGTGGTCTCGTTCGCCAGCCTGCCGCGGCGGAGGAGGATTTCGACGTGGGCAAGCCCGGGGATGTCGACGCGGTCGAACCAAGCGGGATCAAGCGAGAGCTCGGTTTCACGCGCGAGGCGCTGGGCGATCTTCTCGCGGAGCTGGCGGCAGGTGGTGCCGTCCGGCGCGCGCTCGCGAAGGATCTCCGCATGATGGGCGGCCAGCAGCGAGTTGCTCTGGATGTCGCCCAGGAAGATGCGTCCGCCGGGTTTCAGCGTGCGGGCCGCGCCTTGAAGCACGCGGACCAGGTAATCGGAGTGCGGGAAGTACTGCGCGACCGAGTTGATGACAACGGTATCGAAGTACTGCTCGGGAATGTCCGTGAAGTCGTCCGCGGGACGGTGGAAGAGCTTCACGTGCGGGTAGTTCAGCTCCTTCGTCAGGGCCGCGATGGCGACCTCCGAGATGTCGGCGGCCCAGTAGCACTCCGTCTCGGTGGCGAAGCGCGAGAGAATCTGGCCGGTGCCGCAGCCGATCTCGAAAATACGGCGCGGGGCGTACTTCCGCAGGCGGTCCGCGGTCATGTCGATCCACTCGGCGACCTGGTCATCGATGTCCGTGGCACCCGCCCATCCGGCGATCACCGAATCCAAGCGGTCGAGTTTGCCGCCGCCCGATTGGTGGATGGCGGACTTGTAGAGCAGGTCCCACTGGTCCTGCCAGAGGGCGGTGCCGTCCCCTTCGCCGTCGCTGCCGGGCCGCACGTAGGCGACCAGACGACCGTCGTGGACGTGGGCGACCGCCTCGGCCACGGCAGGGTGGGCATTGAGATGCGTTTCGATATCGCCGAGCTCGATGCGGAAGCCGCGGACTTTCACCTGATGGTCCATGCGGCCCAGACACTCGATGCTGCCGTCGGGGAGCCAGCGGGCGAGGTCGCCCGTGCGGTAGAGCTTGGAGCTTGGAGCGGAGCGGAGGGAGTTGGAGATGAAGCGGTCCGCTGTAAGGTCGGGACGGTCGTGGTATCCTTGGGCAAGGCCGTCGCCGCCGATGAGGAGTTCGCCGGGAATGCCGACGGGCTGCGGCTGCATCGCCGCATTGACGATGTAGACCTGGGTGTTGTCGATCGGGCGGCCGATCAGCACGGGGCCGTCGCCCGCAAAGACCTGCGCGGTCGTGGACCAGATGGTGGTTTCGGTCGGGCCGTAAACATTCCAAACCTCGCCGCACAGGGGGGCAAGCCGGTTGGCCAGATCGCGGGGCACGGCTTCCCCGCCGACGAGGGCCTTGAAGCCGGGCTTGCCGGACCAGCCAGCCTCCAAGAGAAGGCGCCAGGTCGAGGGAGTCGCCTGAAGGACGGTGACCTGGTGTTTGTCGATCTCGCCCGCGAGGCGGTTGCCATCGATGACGGTGTCGCGGGTGGCGATCACCGTTTCCGCGCCGGTACTGAGCGGCAGGAAGATCTCAAGGCCGGCGATGTCGAAGGACAGCGTGGTCACGGCGAGCAGCACATCGTCCGGCGCGAGTCCCGGTTCGCGGCGCATCGAGTTGAGGAAGTTCACCACCGCGCGGTGCGGCACGCGCACGCCCTTCGGTCGTCCGGTCGAGCCGGAGGTGAAGATCACATAGGCGGTGTCTTCCGCCGAGGTCTCGACCGGCACGAAACCGGTGGCGGAGCCCGGGATTTCGTCGCTGAGTAGGACGATCGCCTGGGACGAGGGCAACTCGCGGTGGAGCGAGGTCTGCGAGAGGATTACCGGCATGTGCGCGTCCTCGACCATGAAGGCGAGGCGCTCGGCCGGGAAGCTGGGGTCCATCGGCACATAGGCCGCGCCGCACCTCAGGATCGCGAGCAGCCCCGCGACCATGTCGGTCGAGCGTTCGAGGTGGATGCCGACGAGGTCGCCGCGCTTCACCCCGGCTGCTTGCAAACGCGCGGCGATGGCGTTCGAGCGGAGTTCCAGTTGCGAGTAGGTAAGCGTCTGGTCGCCACAGCGCAGGGCGGTCTTATCCGGCACACGGCTCGCGATCGAAGAGACGAGACAGCTCAGGGTGGCGTCGCGCGGGTAGTCCCGCTCCGTGGCATTCCAATCGCCGAGGATGCGCGCGCTCTCCTCCGGCGGCAGGATCGGGAGGGATTGCAGCGCGGCATCGCCATCGGCGATCGCGCTCTCGATCAATTGCTCGAAGCAGCCGAGCCAGCGGCGGATGGTCGTGGCGTCGTGAAGGTCGGTGTTGTACTCGCACTCCACGATCATGCGCTCGTCCGTCTGGACGAGATTGAAGAAGAGGTCGAAGTTGACGTGGCGTTTCGGGTTTGTCTCGACGTCGAAGGACAGGCCGTCGAAGGCGATTCGGTCGCTGCCGGACTTGTCGATGTTGAACATCACCGTGACCAGCGGCAGCCGGCTGGTGTCGCGCGGCAGGGTCAGCTTCTTGAGCAGACTGCCGAAGGTGTAGCCCTGGTGGTCGTAAGCTTCGAGCACCTGCTCCTTCACCTCGGCGGCGAAGGTCCGGAAGGGGCGCTCCGCGGCGGCCTTGAGACGCAGCGGCAGGAAGTTCAGGCAGTGGCCGACGAGTTCATCGCGGCCGACGCGCGTTTGTCCGGCGGCAGGCACTCCGATCACGAGGTCTTCCTGTCCGGTGAGGCGGTGAAGGAGCGTGGCGAAGGTGCCGAGCAGCGTGGCGAAGAGCGTTCCACCGAGCTTGGGCGATGCCTTCTTGAGCCGGGCATAGCGGTCGGCATCGAGAGTGATCGCCTCCATCGCGCCGGCATAGGTCTTGAGCTGCGGGCGGGGGCGGTCGGTGGGGAGTTCCAGGACCGGCGCACCGTTGGCGAACCTCGCCACCCAGAAGCTTTCCGCGGCGGCACGCTCGGCGGAGTCCTTCGTGGAGATTTCGAGCCGGGCATAATCGGCGAAGGACATCGCCGGTGGCAGCATCGGCAGGCGGTCGGCCTTGCGGGCGTTGTAGGCCTGCGCGAGCTCCATCAGGATCATGCCGAAGGACCAGCCGTCGCAAACGAGGTGATGCGCGGTGAAGAGAAGCTCGTGCGTGTCCGCGGAGAGGCGGGTGAGTTGAAGCCGGAGTAGCGGGCCTTCCGTCAGGTGGAAGGGCGTCCGCGCTTCGTCTTCGCGGGCCTGCGACCAATGGATCTCGCGGGCGTCCGGAGTCAGGGCGGAGAAGTCGTGCTCGGCGATCTCGAGTTCGCGGGGCGCGGTGTGGAAGATCTGCTGCTGGCCGTCCGCGCTGAAGGTGCTGCGCAGGGCCGGGTGACGGATCACGAGGTCGAGCAAGGCGGCACGCAGCGCGGCGGCGTCGAGCGGGCCTTCGAAGCGGATCACGTTCGACTCGTTGTAGGAGCAGTTCGCCTCGTCGCCCATCATCAGCGAGTGGAAGATCTCACGCTGCGCTTCCGTGGTCGGCGAGACATCGCGGCGCGGGAAGATGCCCGGGGCATCCGAAACCATGGTAGAAGCGGGCAGGAAGCCCGCGGCCTGCATGTCCGCCACCGCCTCGGTGAATCCGCGGACGACGCGGTCGAGGTCTTCGTCGGTGTGGGCGGTGGTGAAATAGAGCGGGCGGCCTTCCCAGATATGCACGCCGCGCTCGCGCAGGAAGTACCAGAGCAGGCTGGCATACTTGAGGTCCGGCGCGTGCTCGATGACGGCGTAGGCGCTGAAGTGAGGCAGGCGGATCGGCACGCCGATGGTCGCAAAATGATCGTTGAGCGTGCGGCAGAGGCGCTCGACACGCTCGGTCACTTCGATCTGGAGGCGCGGGCCCTCGCCCTTGAGGTGCTCGACGACGCGCCATGCCGCGGCAAGTGCCAGCGGATGACGGACGAATGTGCCGGCGAAGAAGGTCACTCCGACTTCCGGGAAACTATCGTCGCCGTAGTTCCAGGCACCGCCATCGAGCGCATCCATGTACTCGCGCTTGCCGGCCAGCACGCCAATCGGCATGCCGCCGCCGATGACCTTGCCGTAGGTGGCGAGATCGGCCTCGACGCCGAAGTAAGCCTGCGCCCCGCCGGGGTGGCAGCGGAAGCCGGTGACGACTTCATCGAAGATCAGCGCGGTACCGGAAGCTTTCGTGATGGCGCGGACCTCCTGCATGAACTCGCGCGGCTGCAGCCCGGGAGCGCGGCTCTGCACCGGCTCGACCATCACCGCGGCCAACTCGTGGGCGTGAGCCTTGAGGATCTCGAGCGAGGCTGGATCGGCGTAGTCGAGAACGAGCATGTTTTCGACCAGTGACTGCGGGATGCCGGGCGCGATTGGTTGGGCCTTGTAAACGCCATCCACCCAGGCACCGCGGACGAGGACTTCCTCGAACATGCCGTGGTAATCGCCGGTGAAGTAGGCGATGCGGGTGCGGCCGGTGATCGTGCGCGAGAGGCGCATGGCGGCCATCACCGCTTCGGAGCCCGTGTTGCAGAAGGTCGCGCG
>CAMLOZ010000057.1 GCA_946481625.1 uncultured Haloferula sp.
GACCATCCGGTTGGGGTTCAATACAACGAATCCACCGGTCGCTGGCAGATCCGGAATGAGGATTTCGCCGCGATCCCGGTGGGAGCTCGCTTCAATGTTCTGATTCCCTCGGTGAGCAAGCGCATCCACGCCAGCCCCGCCTCGTCCTATTACAACGTCACGACCTTCGCGTTTCAGAAAAACAAGCCGGCCGCGCTGCTCTTGGCCACCCACATGGTGAACCCGGTGAAAGGTTTTCCCGGCACGGAACTCGATAAGAACATCGGCATCTACTATACGGGTGCGGGATCATCCCTCTACAATAACAAGTGGTCGGTTTACAACGAGGACTCCAGCAACGCGCTGGTGGCCGGATACAACATCGCGGATGTGACGAAGGTGAAAGTCGGCGGCGTGCCCAATTCCTTCATTTTCACCACGGATGCCGGGAACATCACGGGGAACTATGCGGTCATCAACAACGCCCTCACGAACAACAATCCGAATGCCGTCGTGTTCGTCACCCATCTCTACAGCGACGCCAGCTCGACCTATTTGGACAAGCCCGTGGGTGTCTGGTATTTCGGCACCACCTGGCGGATTTTCACTCAAGATGAGACGGCCATGCCGACCAATCGCGCCTTCGTCGTGAGCGTGTATCCGCCGCTCGCTCCCTGATCTTGGAAAACAGCAGAGAGACTTCCTCACGGGGCGAGCGGCAATTCCGCTCGCCCTTTTCCATTCGCGCCGCCTCAACCTTGGGCGTGGATGATCCGCGTGATCTCCAGCGCCAGTTCCAGCGCAGCGGTGCCCTGTTGCCCCGTCACCGCCGGGTCATGGCCGTGAGCCACGCTGGCGATGAAGGCGGCGAGCTCCAGCTTGAGCGGCTCGTCCTTCTCGACCTCCACTTCCGCCCGCTGGATCGACATGCCCTCGCGCCAGTGGATCTGGCCGGCCTGCTCCTGGTAATCGAGCGAGAGATAGCAATCGGACTGGAACACGCGGATCTTGCGCATCTTCTCCGGGCTGATCCGGCTGGCGGTCACGTTCGCGACGCAGCCGTTCTGGAAGCGGATGCGGGCGTTCGCGATATCCTCGGAGGGCATCAGGACCGGCACTCCGACCGCATCGATGCTCTCCACCGGGGAGCGCACGAGGTGCAGGATGATCTCGAGGTCGTGGATCATGAGATCGAGCACGACGCCGATGTCGATGCTGCGGTTCGGGAAGGGCGAGAGGCGGTGGGCCTCGATGAACTTGGGATGGGTCAGGCGTTGTTCGAGCTGCCGCAGCACCGGGTTGAAGCGCTCGATGTGCCCGACCTGCAGGATCTTGCCCTGACGCTTTGCCGTCTCGACGAGGGTCCGGGCGTCTTCCACGGAGGGGGCGATCGGCTTCTCCATCAGGATGTGCGCGCCGAGGTCCATCAGGCGGCAGCCGACTTCCCGGTGAGCCACGGTCGGCACCGCCACGCTGATGGCTTCAGCCAGACCGGCGAGCTCCTCCAGCGAGGCGACCGGCACGGTGCCGAACTCTTCCGCCACCGCCTTCGCGCGCTCGAAATCCGCATCATACACCCCGCACAGCTTCGCCCCCGGGATCAGGCTATAAACCCGCGCGTGATTGCGCCCCATCGACCCCGCTCCTGCCACGCCCGCGCGAATGATTTCCATGCGCGCTAGCTAGACCCCCGAAGCGGTCACGGGCAAGCGCGAGGCGTGCGGCAGCTCAGTTCCCCTGCAATTTCCAGAGGACGCGGGTGCGGATCGACTCGTCCGGAATGCCCTCCGCCAAAGTCTGCGCGGCGGCGGGATCCTTCTGTTGAAGGTAAAATACCAGCACCGAGGCGGCTTGGGAATAGCCGGGGCTGCCGGTGTTTTCGCCGAGCCATTTGCCGGCGCCATCGAGATCCCGCTGACACCAGGTAGCCATGGCCGCCTGGTTGGCGCTCTCCAATCCGGTGCGTTGCGCCCATTCCATGGCAGCCGCCGGATCCCGCTCGGCAAAGGAGCGCGCGGTACTGCCGACGATCTCGCTCTCCCCCACCCACGGCTCGGCCAGATGCTGTTCGACCCAAGCGGCGGCTTTCTCCGGTTGGTAGGCCCGCTTGTTCCGGGCGATGACCTCGGCGAATCCTTGAAGATCTTTCTCGGGAGCGCCCGCCTGCTTGATCCCGGCAAACCACTCGTCGAGGGCTTCCTGCCCGCCTTTCCGACTGATGGCCTCCACCACGGCCTTGTACTCCGCGCTCATCCCCAGGCCGCTTTTGAAAAGCCACTCCGCCGCCGCAGGAGCATCGACCGAGGCCCAACCGCGCACCATGCCGTGGATCCCCGTGCGGTCGCCGTTTGCCAACTCGGGGCTATTCTCCAAGAAGTGCCGCGCGCCCTCGGGATCGGTCTCCCCCCAGTAAATCAGGGTGCGGTTCTTCGCCTCCTCCGACGCTTCGCGGCTCCAGCCACTCCAGTCGTGCGCCCGGATGAACTCCATCGCCCCCGCCGGATCGCGCCGACCCCAGCTTGCCCACAGGCGCGACCACTCGCCGGCACTGCCGCAGCCGCGCAGGTCGTTCTCCCGGATCAAGGCCACAACCGCCGCATAGTGCTCCGGCCCGGCCCGCTCCAGCATGCGCTCGAACATCTCCATGCGCCGCTCCTCCACGGTTTCGCGGAAGATGGTGCGGATGGAATCCGCGAACTGCTGTGACTCCGCGGAGGAAACCGACCGCTTGCCCGCGCCCGCCCGGCCGTCCGGTGTGGCGGCCTTCCCCGTCCCCGAGGCTCCGCCTTTCGTGGTCGTCGCCTCCGCCACGGCGGACTTGCGCGCCACCCCGTCACCATCCGACAAACGACCGGCGAGCCAGCCCGCGGCCAGCCCGGCGGCAAGCATGATCAAGGAGGCGGGGCGGGGAAACTTCAAGGGGGTGCTCATGATAGGATCCTAAAAGAACAATAACATCGCGTTACCAATTCGGGCCGTTCAAATGTTAGGTCAGCAATTCCGAATAAGGCCAGAAGGAATATGTCATCTCCCTGCCTCGCTCCCGCTTCCCGCTTGGCTTTTGCCGCGCCCCGTGTGGAGTAGGCGAATGCGTTTACTCGCCTTTCTCCTGATCCCGATCACGGCCTTCGCCGCCCCCACCGAGTCCCGCGAAACCCTCGAGTGGAAGAAGGACGAGAAGCTGCCCTACCTCCAAGTCCTTCCGGAAGGCTACGAGGACGCGGCCAAGGACAGCCTTCCTCTGGTCGTCTTCCTCCATGGCGCGGGCGAGCGCGGCACCGATCTGGACATGCTCAAGAAGCACGGCCCGCCGAAATTCGCCATGCACGGCCACGGTTTCCCCTTCATCCTCGCCGCGCCGCAATGTCCTCCCGGGCGTTGGTGGAACCCGGACGAGGTGATCGCCCTGACGAAACACCTGGCGAAGAACCTCAAGGTCGATACCAAGCGCATCCACCTCACCGGCCTGAGCATGGGCGGCTTCGGCACCTGGGCCTGCCTCGCCAGGGAGCCCGGCCTGTATGCCAGCGGCGTGCCGATCTGCGGCGGGGGCGACCCGGCCAGCGCGAAGACGCTCAAGGACATCCCGATCTGGACCTTCCACGGCAACAAGGACGAGGCGGTGCCGGTGGCAAAGACGGAGGAGATGGAAAAGGCGATCCGCGGGGCGGGCGGCAAGAAGCTGCTCGTCACCTATTACCCCGGGGAGGGACACGAATCGTGGATCCCGGCCTACGCGGACCCGGCGCTTTTCGCGTGGATGATGCTGCAGCACCGGTAAATTCCGGGAACGGCGGCGCTTGTGTGAAGAATTTCCACGCCGGGAGAAACGAATTGCCGTCCCCGGAGTTATGACACAAGATTTCAGCAGCTTTCCGAGCGAAAGCTGTTGTCGCGTACTCCTCCATACCCATGAAGCCTAAACGTAGAACCCCTGCCCCGGTTTCCTCCGCACCCCGGCCGGTGGGCGGCACGACCCGCGTTATCCGCCGCGTGCAGGCACATGCGACCGGCTCCGTGGCTGCCTTCGCCTTCGCGGCGGTGGTGGCCGGCGGCGTGTGGTGGAAGATGGAGAGCGGCAAGACCCGGGTGATCATGGTCCGTAATGCGGAGACCGGCCAGATGGAGGCCGTGCCCGCCAATCGTCCCGAGGCGGAGGCCAAGAAAATTTTCGACTTCGAAGAAGCGAACGCCAAGCAGTCCGAAACCAAGGCGACCGCCGGTGCTGCTGCAGCAGCGACGCCGGGGATGCCCGGGAGCACGCCGGCAGCAAAGCCGGAAGATCCGGCGATCGCGGCGCTGAAGTCCGCCGAACCGCTGTTGCTCACCGGGATCGATGCGGGCCGGGATGCCGCGCTCGGCCGCGATGCGGAGATGCTGCGCATCGCGATGGATTCCAAGGCATGGGACGCCTATCGCAGCTTGCTCGAACGCTCCCTCTCCGCGGCGATGCCGGAACTCGCGGGCAAGGACGGCCGCAACCGCTTCGATGCGCTCTGGGCCGAAGCTCCCTTCTACAAATCCTTCCTCCGCTGGCAATTGCTCGATCGCTTCTCGCAGGCCGATATCGCCGCGATCTCCCACGACAGCTACGCCATGGAGATGGTGAAGTGGCTGATGGAGAATCCTGCGGCGATGGAGGAACTGCTGCTCACCCTCCGCCCGGAAGACGATTCCGCGAAGGTGCTGGTTTTCCTGAAGGACGCATGGACCGCGAACTCGGACAAGTTCCCGAAGTTCTTCAACCTCGCCGTCGCCTGCGCCGTGGTCTTCGACCGCGATGTGGCGATCGCCGAGCCGCTCGGCGGCGAATCCACCGTCAACGCGCTCTCGCGCTATCTCTGGTACGTCGAGAAGGACGAGAAGGGCAAGCTGACCGCACCGGTGCACCGCAGCAGCGCCCGCGACCTCACCTGGGTCGTCTGCGCGCCGGTGGCCACCTCGGAACTGGAGTGGGCCATCGACAAGCTTTCCGGCAGCCGCAAGAACTGGGGCAATAACTACGGCCTGATCGAGTACCTCATGGAGCGTGCCGTGAAGGGCCTGAATCCCTACGAGGAATACAGCTTTGCCGAGATCAAGAAGGAAGGCGGCATCTGCGGCGACCAATCGTATTTCTGCGTGAACACCGCGCGCGCCCATGGCATCCCGGCGCTGATCCTCGCGGGTGAGACGGACCTCGGGGGCCATGCCTGGGCGGCCGTGAAGACGCAGGCCGACGAGTGGGACACCAACATCGGCCGCATCGGCGGCGTCTCCAAGGGCGAGGGCGGAAACGTCCAGATCGGCGGTGCTATCAGCGAACAGGAGATCTGGCTCTGGAACGACCGCGCGCACCAGAGTCCGGTCATCACGATGTCCGTTTTCCGCCACTTGTGGCTTGCCGATCTCTACGCCGCGCTCGGCAAGATCGATGACACGCTCGCCACCGCGAAGCTGGCCAACGAACTCGGCCGCTCCTTCCCGGAGACCTGGGGCCGCCTCTACGAGGTGATGGAAGAGCAGCAGCAGCAGGACCGCTACACGAGCGCTTCCGATCCGAAGATCGTTTCGATCTGGCGCGAGTTCGCCGCCGACATGCGCCGCGAGTTCCGCGAGAACCCGCGCATGGCCGCACTCGCCGCGCGCGCGGAAGACGAGCATGTCTATCCTTACGCCGAAGAGGGCGAGGTCGCCCGCGCGATGAAGCGCGAACGCCGTCGCGTCGAACGCGAGTCGGCCGAGCAGAAGGATCTCATCGCCACCACGCTCAAGCGCGAGGCGGAACTCATCAAGAAACGCGGCGAGCCTACCGCCGCCCGCGACATCGGCCGCCTCTACGACTCCGCCCTGCGCGAGTACGGCGGCAGCATCACCGGCTTCAAGATGATGGCGGAGGATTACTTCGGCTTCGCCCGCGGCGACAGCGCGGCCTCGGCCAAGGCCGTGCGCGACATCGAGCTCGCCTTCGGGCGCGTGGTCGAGACGGGCAGCAAGGACTGGTTCCGCGCGAACACCGAATCGAGCATCTATCAGATGATCGTCGGCTACTATCGCGAGGTGGGGAACGAAGGTAAGGCGAAGCAATTGGAGAAGCGCTACCAGCGTCTGTTGCGCCTCGCCGAGCGCGGGGCGCTGTGAAGGTGGTCCACACACTCCGTGTGCGGTCGAAGCAGGTTTCCCGGCCGAGTCCCGCGAGGGAACCTTGTGGATCGGAGCCTACCTCTCCGCATAGCGGTAGCCCGTCCCCCGGACCGTCGCGATGATCGCCGGGTTCGAGGGATCCACCTCGACCTTCTTCCGCAGCATCAGCACATGCTGATCGAGGGTCCGGGAATCCGGAAAATACTCGAGGCCCCAGCACTCGTCGAGGAAGGCATCGCGGCTGACCGGCACGCCCGCATTCCGATGCAGCAGCTCCAGCATCGAGACCTCGCGGCGAGTCAGTTCGATCCCCTTTCCCGCCCGCTCGGCCATCAGGGCATCCGGATACACGGCGAGATCGAGCATGGTGAAACGGCGGCCCTTGCCATTGACCGGATGGGCTCTCCGCAACGCGGCGCGGATGCGCGCGATCACTTCCGCACGGGTGAATGGCTTGCGGATAAAGTCATCCGCACCGAGTCCCAGACCCGCAACGACGTCGATCTCCTCGTTCTTCGCGGAGAGGAACAGGATCGGCACCGCGGAATCGGTCGCCCTCACCCGCCGGCAGACCTCGAAGCCGTCGATCTCCGGCATCATGATGTCCAGGCAGAGCAACTGCGGCCGGTGCTCGGTCCAGAGGTCCAAGGCCTGCTTGCCGTCCGCGGCGGAAAGCGTGTCGAAGCCCTCCTCTTCGAGGCACGCCGACAGGGCTTCGAGAGTCAGCGGATCGTCTTCGGCGAGGAGGATCTTCATGCGACGGATTCGTTCGAAATCACCACGAGGTGAGGAGGAGCAGGGAGATCGAGTTCGAAGGCGGAACCCCGGGACACGGACACGATCACGAGTTCGCCGCCCATCCGCCGTGCGAGATCGCGGGCGATGGCGAGACCGAGTCCGGTGCCGCTGGATCCCTCGCTCACCCCGCGGTGGACGCGCTCGAAGGCTTGGAAGATCCGTTCACGCTGCAACACCGGGATCCCCGGCCCGTGGTCGCTCACGCGCAGGCGCAGGCGCTCGTTCTCCATCTTCGTTTCGATGCCGAGCCAGCCGCCGCTGCCGGCGTATTTCTCGACGTTCGAAATCAGGTTGCCCGTGATTTGGGCAAGCGCATCGGGATCAAGCCGCGTGTTGGTCCCCGCGCCCCGCTGCCAATCAACGCTTACCTTGCGCCGGTCGAGAGAGGGCTGGAATTGCTCAAGAACTCCCGCCACCACCTCGTCAGGGATGCACGGAGTGCTCCGCAGTTCGAGGGTCTTCCGCTCGCCGCGGGAGAAGGTCAGTACGTTCGAGACAAGACGCCCCAAGCGCTGTACTTCCTCATGCACCAGGGAAAGACGCCGCCGTGACTCGGCGGGACGGACATCCATCGAGCGGCTCGCAAGATCGAGATTGAGCAGGATGTTCGTCAGCGGGGTGCCGAGTTCATGCGACACGCGGTTGACGAAGGAGACGCGCTCCTCGGCGAGCCGGATCGCCCGCCGCTGCTGGGCCAGCAGGAGAACACCTGTTAGAACCAATAGCCCGGCAACACCGCAGGCCGTGACAAAAGTCGCGGTGTCGTGCGTGCTTCCCGTTTTGAGCCGGTCCCACGCCAGCACCTGCCATTCGCCGAGCGCGGTTCGGTGAGGAATCACCAATGCCGCCGGGCCGATCCGTCCCCCTCTCATGGAAGTGATCCATTCCCGTTTGCCCGGTCCCTCCACCGCCACCAACTCGCCTGCTTCCTGCAGGGGCGAAAACGGCAAGGTCCGCCAAGCCGAGAAGTGCTTTTGCAGGCAAGCCGTCAATTCCGCCTGGTCGATCACGAAGGCCACCACCTGCGCCGATGCGATACGCTGCCAGTACACGCGATGCCTCGCATCCGGTCCCGGAAGCCACCCGCTCGCCGCACCGGCGCCGTCTAACAATTCCTTCGGCAACACCACCGAGTTCTTCGGGGGCACCCGGCCTTCCGAGCCCTCGGCGAGCAGTTCCGGGATCCTCCCCGCCTCACCGACCGGTGGCTTCATTCCCTCGACCTCGAATTCCCTGCGGGTCGAGATGAAGCGGTGACACGAACGGATGCCCACGAGATTCCCGTAGCGCCTGGCCAACTGATCTCGACTTAAGTAGGGGGCATTCATCGCGATCCCCGAGAGGTGCCCCGCATACATCGAGTCCAAGCGATCCAGCTCCGCACGCATCGCTTCCGTGAAGTCGAAGAGCCGCTCGCGATCCGCGGGAATCCTCTCCTCCACGGTGCGCCGGGCAAGCCGCTCACCTCCCCAGAGAACCAGGGCGGCGACGGCGAGCATCGGAACAAGCGTGGTCCAGAGGGCGCGCATTACACTTTGATAACACTCACGGTGACGAAGGAGAACCAGACCTTTTTGGCGGAGGCGGGATCAAGCTTGGAAACCGGTGGACGGCTGGGGGTTCCCATCAGTACCGGGACGCGCGGTCTCACCGTCAGGGCAAGGTTCAAACTCTGGCTTTCATACTCGGGCATCTCGATCTCCGAGTCGCCTTTGCCCCATTTCGATCGGTCCGCGAGAGTGACTATCTGGGGCGAGATGCGGAGATCGATGATGTCATTGCTTTGCCCCAAGGCCGGCTCGATCTCAAGAGTGAAGCCGGTCTTCCGCGTTTCAAAAGAAGTGGCGAGCGGAGGCAAGGAGGAGGAGGACGGCAAGGCGGGATTCGCAGGTGCTGCTGCCGGCGGCTTACCCGACGAGGAGGGTGCCGGCGGAGCTGCGGCGGGCTTCGCCCCCTCGTCGAACATGTATTCCGTAGGGTGGATGAACTCGGCGACATTCTCCACAGTGGCTCTTTCCCCGGAGCGGGCGCAGACGATCCCGAAATACTCCTGGGTAGCGGTTCCCTTCGACACCCTCGCGAGGATCTCTGCATAGAGCTTGGCATCGTCGGTGACCGTTCGCTGGAGAAGGGCGGCATCCGCCAAGTCCAGGGAGAAGTACTCGACGCAAACCGAGAGGTGGCGGGGAGCCCAGTCTTCCTGCTGTTGCGGGGTCGGCTGCCCCGGCTTTTCCCGCACGAAGGGATCGACGGGGGCAGGAGCCGCCGGGGGAGGATTGCTTGCCGCAGGCGGCGGCACAGGTGGTGTACCCGGAACACCAGGGATCGCGTTTTGAGCAAGTGCCAGCGACGACGCGAGGAGGCCCGCGGACAGAATTGCAGTTCGAATTTTCATAACACCGGCAGCATCGCAGGGAGCGCGATTCCGCCGGGTCAAATCGATGTCAAAAGAGAGGATATTCTCGTTGCCGGGCGATTTGTCCTCCGGAGCCGCAGGCTCCATGGAGGAAGGCCGGTGCCGGGCGCCTCAGGGCGAGGTTTGGCGGGGCGGGGATCTTCCGTTCGGCTCACATCAATCCGAATGCCGGCAGGATCGCGGAATCGTCCAGACCCTGCACCACCATGTCCGCCCCGCAGGCGCGCAATTGCTCCGCGCTGAACCTCCCCGTGGCCACCGCCAGACAACGCGCACCCATCGCTTTCGCGCAGGCCACGTCTTTCGGCGTGTCTCCGATCACGAGCGTCTCCTCCGGCGAAAACTCCCGTCCCGCATGCAGGGCCGCCCGTTCCAGCGCCACCGGCCCGAGATGATTCCGGTCGGCATGATCGCAACCGTAGGCCCCGAAACCGAAATGCCGGTCGAGCCCGTAGTGGCGCATCTTCGCGCCCGCCCCGGCTGCGATGTTCCCCGTGAGCAAACCGACCGTGATCCCGTCCCGCCGAGCCAGCGCATCTAACAGTTCCTCCGCGCCCGGCAAAACCCTCCCCGCATAGCCGCCCTGCGCCAGGTTCCATTCCAAGCGCCGCAGATAGCTCGCGAAGAACCGCTCTTCTTCGTCGGCAACATGCTCGAGATCGAAATGCGCGAGTATCCCTCCCAGCACCCCGAGGTCCGTGCTACCGGCAAGGTCCAGCGAAGGACCTTCGGCGCCATAGCACTCGACCGCCGCTTCCTGCAGGGCACGCATCCCGGCACCCCCGGTATCCACCAGGGTGCCGTCGATGTCGAAGAGCCAGAGCCTCGCCGCAGTCACGCGGTGATCACTCCTTCTCGGCTACCACTTGTTCGGAGGGCGCCGCTGCTTCGGAGGTTTGTTCCGCCTCGGACTTCGCCGCGGGGGCGTCGTCGTCGTTGGTGATATCCTCGTCGAAGCCTTCGCCTTCCTCGTCGTCCTCGAAGTCGTCTTCTTCCATCAGCTCGCCGTGGAAGAGATGGAACCTCCGCTTGCGCTGATGCTGCGGCAGCGGGGAAAGCGTCATGCCGACCGCACGACCGTTGAGCCGCGGCTCCTGGTCGACGTGGGCGATCTGCTTCAGATCCTCGATGATCCGCTTCATCATCACGAAGCCGAGCTCCTTGTGCGCGTTCTCACGACCGCGGAACTGAAGAACCATGCGCACCTTGTGACCCGTATCGAGGAAGCCCTCGGCCCGGCCCATCTTGATGTTGTAGTCGTGCTGCCCGGTACCCACGCGGAATTTCACTTCCTTCATGCGGGTCGAGTTCTTCGACTTCACCTTCTTCAGCTTGGACTGCTCGTACTTGTACTTGCCGTAGTCGACGATCCGGCAAACGGGCGGATCGGCATTCGGGGCGATTTCGACCAG
>CAMLOZ010000058.1 GCA_946481625.1 uncultured Haloferula sp.
TGTAGAAGCGCGAGGCCATCACCACGTGCTCGAAGCGGCGCTGGACGAAGAACTGCATCATGAGGGCCTGGTACTGGACCTTCGCCTGGAAGATCTGGATCTCGCCCTTTGACATGTTCTCCTTCTTCATGCCCTCGATCTCGGTGATCCGCCGCTCGCTCTCCTGATAGGCGAGGGACTCGACGCCGGTGCCGGTCGTGGAGGTTTCGGCATTCACCTCGTTGCCACCACCGCCGCCCTGGTTGTTGTTCTGGTTATTGTTATTATTGTTGTTGTTTTGATTGTTGTTATTGCCGCTGCCGCCCTGCGGGCCGACGGAGCGGCGGGCACCGTTGCGGTTGCCTCTCGCGATCATGTCGGCGTTGCGGATCACGCGCTGCTTCTCTTCTTCCATCGCGGCATTCAGCGCGCGGGTGGCGGAGACGTCCTTCTTCGCGAGGACGGCGGTGTAGATCGCTTGGGAGAGGGAGTCGCAGAGTTTGGCATCCGCCGGGAAGGAGGAAGCTTTCGGCAGCAAGCGGACTCCACCGGCGAAATTGGGACCGCCTGGATGATGCGGGGAGACCTGTTCGAGGATCTGCGCGATCGTTTCGCGATATTCCTTCGCCGCCTCGGAATCTTCCTCGGGTTCGTTCAGGAATCGCTCGAAGCGTGCGGCGATGAGGCGGTTGTCAGTGGCGGCCCATGTGTGGCCATTCCATGCGACGACCTCGCCCGAGGGGTCGAAGAACGGCAACTCGTTCCCCATCGGCGAATTCGATTTTTGCTGGTTCTGATTCTGTCCGCCGCCGCCGACTTGGCTGGAGCCGCCCTGGGCCGGCTGGGCAGGGGTATCCGTCACCTTGTCGCGAACATCCGGGTGAAGCACTTGCGCCGTCGCGGCAACCGTGCCAGCGGCGATCAGGGAGAGGGGAAGAAATGTTCTCATGGTGGTGCTCAGAGGCGGTTGATACCGGTGGCGACAGGGATGCCCCCCTGGCGAATCTTCACTTTGATGGCATAGCGCTGGGAGCGCTCGATATTCAGCTTGAGGAACTCGGAGGGGATCTCCACGCCGACGAATTCGGATCCGCCGGCGGTCTTCACCTCCACGCTCACGACCTGGTTCGGGCTGGAATCGCGGAAGAACTTTTCATCGATGGTGCCCTCGATCACGTATTCGTTGTCGCGGAGAGAATTCCCGTTTTCGAGGAAGTCCGAGACATTCAGGGCCGAAATCCCGGCGAAAGATTCGGTTTTCTTACCCATGAAGGCCTTGCCGCCGAAGAAGGCGGCGGCGACGAACACGGCGATTCCGATGAGGAGGCCGGGACTGATTCCGGAGCTGGCACGACGAGCCATGATATGAGCGAGGTTGGGCGAACGTTCGGCAATTAAACGTCCCGCGCGAATGCAAGTTTCCACGAAACTCCTGCGGATTCACGCCTTTTTATCAGGCTAATCCCACTGGTGCCGGCGCGCGCCGATCCAAGCCGCGATCAAACCTGCGACGACATGGAAGGCGAGCATGTAGAGGCACTCCGCGCGCTCGGCCAGACCGGTATCGATCACCGACTTCACCGCGTGCAAGACCTTGGGCTCCAAGGCGCTGACACTCCCGGACCAAGCCCAGTAGGCGGAAATGAACTTCTGGGTGAAGAGTTCGACGGACTCCGGCAGGGCCAGTACCGCGCCGGACAAGGGGAGCTGGAAACCGACGAGATAGATCGACAGCAGCGAGGCCTGCTCGGCGGTCCGCATAAGCGCGGAAATGCCTAGGCAGATCGCCGTCATGGCCCCGTTGATCAGGAGAAGGAAGACGATGTGGCTCTCGAATCCACCCGTTCCCCCGCGGAAGGGCGCGAACAAATTCACGAATACGGCCATCCACAGGGACTGCGCCAGCACGAGGCAGGCGAGGAAGGCCACTTTGCTGGCGAGGTAGGCGGAAGGACGGAGACCGCCGAATTTCTCCTTCTCGAAGATCTGCCGCTCCCCCGCGATTTCGCGGGCTGAATTGTTCGAGCCCATCAGCGAGAGCAGGATCACCTGGAACATGATGATGCCCGAGATGGCCGAGCCCACGCGGACTTGATCGCGCTTCACGGTCGCCTGCTCGGTGATTTCGGCAACGATGTTTCCCTGCCGGGTGTCGGAGAGATTGGCGATCTGGCCGTTCGCGTTTTCCGAAAACAGGGTCACCAGGACCGGGAAGCAAAGGAGAATCGCGAGTTGGAGGAAGACCTGGCCGCGGTCACGGAAGAAGATCCGCCAGCGCCGCGAGAGGAGGGTCATGAACTGGGTCATGAAACCGGGCGTGCGGATCTTGGGGATCTCCGACACGGTAGGGACGGCAGGAGCCACGCTTTCGAGCCGAGTGGGTGCCTCCGCCTCGGCAGCGGGAGCGGTTGCCGGGGGTGGCGGTGGCGACGTTACCGATCCCTTCGCGACCTCGGGGGGGAGATGGAGCGCTCCCGAATCGATGAGCTTGGTCCGGACCTTGTCGAGTTTGCTGTAGTAGGGGTCGCGATGCTTCATCCACGAGCTTTGCCAGCGCTCGGAGGTCTGGGTGGCGAGCTTCGGATACACCTCCTCGGTATCGTGGACGGAGAAGTAGTGGGTCACCTGATCCGGCGGGCCATGGTAGGCGACCCGTCCTTCATGCAGGACCAGGATGGAATCGTAGAGTTCAAGGTGCGCCAGCGAGTGGGTGACCGAGAGCACGATCCGCCCCTCGCGGCGGGAAAGGTCATGAAGCAGGCGGACGATCTCGCGCTCGGAGCGGGGGTCGAGGCCGCTGGTGACCTCGTCGCAAAGCAGGAGCTTGGGGTCCGAGACGAGTTCCATGGCCAGACCGAGGCGACGCTTCTGGCCGCCGGAAAGGACCTTCACCTGGCGGTCGGCAATCGCGGCGAGGCCGGTTTCCTCCAGGACGCGGTCGATCCGCTGGTCGAGTTCCTCGTTGTCACGGACGGCGACCCGCAGCTTGGTGGCCGCCTCGACCGACTCGTCCACGGTCAGGGGATCATAGGCGATCGAGAACTGCGGCACGTAGCCGATGTCCGAAGCGTCCAGGTCGCCCTCGACGGAAAGGTTGCGCCCGTCCCAATAGAGGCCGCCGGAGGATTCCGGGTTCAGACCCGCGATCGTCTTGAGCAGGGTGGTCTTGCCACAGCCGGACGGGCCGACAATCGCCATGAAGTGCCCGCGCGGGACCTTGATGTTGACCAGATCGACGAGATTGACGGACTCGCCGTCCTTCTTGATGGTGAAACAGACGTCCTGAAGTTCGAGCACGGTACGAAGGGTGAATTCGAATGCTTACGCAAGAAAGCGGCCGATTTGCGCGAGGGCGAGAAAGAAACGATGCCGGTGGCGGCTCCTCCTTGCGGCACGGAGCCCCGGCCAGGTCACTTCAAGTAAACCTCGCGCGGCTTCGCTCCATCGCCGGGCCCTACCACGCCGCGGGCTTCGAGGATGTCCACCATGCGGGCGGCACGGGTGTAGCCGAGGCGCAGGCGGCGCTGGAGCAGCGAGGTGCTACATTTCTGCTCCTGCCGCGCGACCTCGATGCACTTCATGATGAGATCCTCGTCCGCCGGGGAAATGTCCTCCTCGTCCTCGCCATCGTCGCCGCCGGCATCGATGGACCGGACGATGTCGGATTCGAAGTTCGGCTCGGCCTGCGCGGCACAATGATCGACGAGGCGCTCGACTTCCTCGTCGGAGACGAAGGCGCCTTGGGAGCGCTCCAGCTTGGCGGAACCGGGCGGCAGATAGAGCATGTCGCCCTTTCCGACGAGCTTGTCCGCGCCCTTGGTGTCGAGGATCACCCGCGAGTCGAGTTGCGAGGACACCTGGAAGGCGATGCGGCAGGGAATGTTCGCCTTGATGATGCCGGTGACCACGTCGGCACGCGGGGTCTGGGTGGCGATGATCAGGTGGATGCCGGCCGCGCGCGCTTTCTGCGCGATGCGCGCGATGCACATTTCCACATCCGCGGGGGCGGTCTGCATGAGATCGGCGAGCTCGTCGATCAGCACGACGATGTAGGGATAGCGGTCGGGGATTTTTTCTTCCTCGATGGGGAGTTCGTCTTCTTCCGCTTCCGCACCTAGTTCCCCGGACTCGAGGGCGGCGGCGATGGATTCGATGGCTTCCATGTCCACCTCTTCATCCGCATTCCACGGCGGCGGTTCGTCGCTTTGTTCTTCCGCGGGAGCCTCCGGCTTCTCCGGCCGGATGCGATGGTTGAAGGAGTCGAAGTTCCGCACGCCGGTCTTCGCGAAGACGCGGTAGCGCTTCTCCATCTCGTTCACCACCCACTTCAAAGCGGCGACGACCTTCTTGGGATCGGTGACCACCGGCACGACGAGGTGGGGCAGCTTGTTGTACATCTGCATTTCCACCACCTTCGGGTCCACCATGATGAAGCGCAGTTCATCCGGCCCGAACTTGAAGAGCATCGAGGCGATGATCGAATTGATGCAGACCGATTTACCCGAGCCCGTGGCACCGGCGACAAGCAGGTGAGGCATCGCGGCGAGGTCGCCGATGACCGTCTTGCCATAGACATCCTTGCCCAGCGCGAGCGGGATCTTCTTCTTCGCGGAGCGGAATTCGGGATCCTGGAGCAGCTCGCGCAGGGGCACGGAAACCTTCTGGGAATTGGCCAGTTCGATGCCCACCGTGTCCTTGCCCGGGATCGGCGCGAGGATGTTGATCCGCTCCGCGCAGGTGGCGCGAGCGATGTCCGGCTCAAGCTGGGCGATCCGCGAGACGCGCAGGCCGGTGGAGGGATAGATCTCGTAGCGCGTGATGGTCGGGCCGCGGGTGATATCGCCCGGGGTGACCTCGATGCCGAAAGCACGCAAGGTCTCGACGATGGTACGCTGGGTGGCGAGGAGTTCGTCGCGGTTCGCTTCCGGGGCTTCCTCGCCGTCGTCCGGGTCAAGCAAGTCGAAGCCCGGCAGTTCGTAGTCCTCGAAGCCGGCGGTGGAGAGAGACAGGTGCCCGGCTTGTTTCCGCTCGAAGGGCTTGTCGCCCGGCTTGGGGGCCTCGATTTTCCGTTGGGAGGCATCGAAGATCTGCGGGGCAGGCGTTTCCCGCAGCGCGAGTTCCTGCTGGGGATCGGCATCGGCCGGGGGTGCCGCGGCCGCTTTGCCGGCTTCGCGCTCTTTGCGGCGCCGCTCGCGTTCGCGCTCCCGCTCGCTGTTGCGCATTTCCTCTTTCGCCGCGGCGAGCTGGCTTTCTTCCTTCCGCTCACGGTACTTCACGATGCCCTCGAGGATCATCGCATGGACGCCTTTGATGAACTTCACCGGCGGCTGTCCGGTGAGGAGAATCAGCGCGACAAGGTAGGTGGCCCCGAGCAAAAGCAAGGAGCCGATGCGGTTCAGAAGCGGCAGGAAGATGTGCTTGCCGAGCATCCAGCCGGTCAGGCCGCCCGCGTTCTTGCTCCAGTCGAGACTATCGCCACCGCGCAGGGCGTGCATGAAGGCGGCACCGCTCAGGACCAGAATGATGAAGCCGATCATGGTCCGCGGCCACAGCCGGCCGTCGAAGACCAGCTTCACGATCCCGAACCAGATCAGCGCCAGCGGGACGATGTAACCTGCCGCCCCGAAGAGGGCCACTTGGACAAACCCGAGCACCGCCCCTACCCCGCCGATGAAGTTCTGACGCTCCTCCCCGACGGCACGCTCGGTGGCGAAATCCCGCAGGAAGCCGATGTCGTTCAAATCCTTAGGCGTGAAGGAGATCACGGAAAGGAATGCCAGCAAACCGGCGCAGATCAGCACGATCCCGACGACCTCGTTCGACCACCGGGGTGGTGCGGGCTTCTCGCCCCGTTTGCGGTTGTCACTCTTCGCCATTGCCGGTTTCCCCGGCCAGCATCCCCCGCAAGGCCCTGAGGAGCAAGATTGTTTTCGAGTTCCGGACAGTATGGAAATCCGTAAAATTCGGCTTTTGTCAAACGATGCGCTTCCCGGAACGGGGGCAACCCGGCAAATTTCCCGCCAGTGGAACCCATCGTCTTCCAACCCCTCTACATGCAGCGCGTCTGGGGCGGGCGCGAGTTGGAGCGCCAGTATGGGCGCAGCTTGCCTGATGGAGCGCCCTACGGCGAGTCGTGGGAGATCGTGGATCGTGAACGCGAACAGTCCGTGGTGCGCTCAGGTGTGCATGCGGGGAAGACGCTCCACGAGCTCTGGACGGGGCACCGGAAGGAGATCTTCGGGACGGGCTTCGCGGAGAGCGAACGGTTTCCCATCCTGATCAAGGTGCTAGATGCGAGGGACGAGCTTTCCCTTCAAGTCCACCCGCCCGCAAATCTCGCGGCATCGCTCGGCGGCGAGCCGAAAACGGAGATGTGGTACATCGCCGGAGCGAACGAAGGCGCGACCTTGCATGTGGGATTGAAGGAAGGAGTCTCCCGCACGGATTTCGAGGATGCCATCCAAGCCGGGACGGTGGCCGAATGCGTGCACTCCGTTCAGGTGAAGGCGGGCGATTCGCTCTTCATCCCATCCGGCCGCCTGCACGCGATCGGTGCCGGGATTCTGATCCACGAGATTCAACAGAATAGCGATACCACCTACCGCGTTTTCGACTGGAACCGCATGGGCCTCGACGGCAAACCGCGTGAGCTGCACGTGGCGGAGTCTCTCGCCAGCATCGACTTCGATGATATCGAGCCGGGAATGGACCAGACGGAAGGGACCTTGATTGCCGAGTGCGACTACTTCCGCGTGGAGAAGATCGCGCTGCAAACCGGAGAGAAAACCGGTCACCGCTCACCCGAGCGTTTCTCGATCTTCTCCGTGGCGGAGGGCTCGGTCGATTGCGGGAGCGCGAGCTTCACCAAAGGAGACTTCTTCCTTCTGCCTGCGGGTGGCGGCGAGGTAGAGGCGACGGCGGAAACCGTGGTTCTGAGGACCACGCTTCCGGGCTGAGCGGGCACCTTATCCGATCTGCCGTGCCGCTTGGAGCGTGTTCTTGATCAGCAGCGCGATCGTCATCGGTCCGACACCGCCGGGCACGGGTGTGATGGCCGCGCACTTCGGCGCGACTTCGTCGTAAGCAACGTCGCCCACGAGGCGATAACCCTTCTTCGTGGAAGGATCGTCGACGCGGTTGATGCCGACATCAATGACTACGGCACCTTCCTTCACCCAATCGGCTTTCACCATCTCGGGACGACCGACGGCAGCCACGATGATATCCGCGCGGCGGCAGATGGCGGGGAGATCCTTGCTACGAGAATGGGCAACGGTCACCGTGGCATCCGAGCCCTTCGCCATCAGCAGCAGCGCCATCGGCTTGCCGACGATCATGCTGCGGCCGATCACCACCGCCTCCGCACCGGCGGTCTTCACACCCGACGCGGCCAGAAGCCGCATGCACCCGGCCGGGGTGCAGGGAACGAAGCCGCTGGAGTCCTCCAGCACGAGCTTCGCGACATTCTCCGGATGGAAACCGTCCACGTCCTTGCGCGGATCGATGGCACGGATCACTTCCTCCTCATCGATGTGCTTCGGCGGCGGGCTCTGGACGAGGATGCCATGGACTGCCGGGTCCGAATTCAATTCGCGTACGACCGCGAGCAGTTCCTCCTGCGTGGTGATCGCGGGCAGCTCGATCTTGCGCGAATAGAGGCCGAGATCCGCGCACGTGCGAACCTTTGAACCCACATAGACATGCGAAGCGGGATCATCTCCGACGAGCACCACTGCGAGACCCGGAGTGATGCCCTTCGCCTTCAGCTCCTGCACTTCCGCGCGGCATTCTTCCAGCACGGAAGCCGCCACCGCCTTGCCATCAATTACGGAACTCATCGTACGTCGTCGGAAAGATTTTCGCCGGTGCCCGCCGTCATGATCGACTCGATGCGGCGCCGCCAGCTTTCGAATTCATCTTCCGAAAGCCCCTCGGGCACGGCAAGCGCCTCGTCGAAGATGACGCGCACGGTGCTGCAGGGCTTCGGAACGGCAAAGCGGTCCCAGGTCTTCAGCCGCCAGCAGGAGCGATACTGGACGTGGATCGGGATCACCGGGGCACCGCTCGTTTCCGCGAGCTTCACCAGACCCGATTGGATGATATAGCGCGGGCCGCGCGGGCCATCCGGCGTGATGCAGGCGTCGATCCCCTCGCGCAATGCCTTGCGCATGCCGACCAGCGCGGCGACGCCCCGGCGCGAGGATGATCCGCGCACCGAGCCGATGCCGAAGACACCCACCGCCCTCGCTAGCGCGGCACCATCATGGCTGGCGCTGGTGAGCACGACCGCCCGCCGGTGCTTGCCGCAGGCGCGTTTCCACGCCGCAGGCACGGTGAAGATCCGGTTGTGCCAGAGGCAGTAGATGACGGGACCCGGAAGACCCCCGGGCCGCGTGAGACCGCAGCGGTCGACGATCTCGAAGCGCAGGGTGGCACACCATGCTTGCATGATCCGCCCGGCAAGATTGCCGAGGAGGGTGGCCTTCCCGCTCTCGCGGATCTCGCTTCGATCTCCCGCCATTAGAGGAAACCTCCCGCGTGCAAGGTCTCGACCAAGTACTGCTGCCGGGCGAGCAGGCTCTCGTAGAATTCATGCCGCTGCGGGTCCGGGTCACGCCGCGTGGAATCGTCCACGGTAACGATGTATCCGGCGATTTCGTCGAAGCCGAGCGACTCGCCATTGAGCCGGAAATAGACAACCGCGGCTTGCATGGCAGCACCAAGAAGGGGTCCGCCGCTTCCCGCGACGGCCACCACCGGCACGCCGAAGACATCCGCCAGCAATTGCTGGAAGGCCGGGCCGGCATCACGGGCAACGCGGACCCCGGCGGGCTCGAAGCCGAGGTCGCGCAGGCGGCTGAAGGCATAGCCGAAGCCAAGCGCGAGCCCTTCCGCGGCAGCGCGGGCAAGATTCCCGGGGGTGAAGTTATCGAGCGTGATGCCGTGCATCACCCCGCTGGCATCCGGCAATCTCGGGGTCGCTTCCCCGCGCAGGTAAGGAAGGAAGAGGAGACCGTTCGCGCCGGCGGTCGTCGCTTCCAAAGCACGCTCGAATTCCGCCCCGGACCATCCGTAATGCCGGCGGACCAGTTCGAGCGCCGCGACGGCATTCGCCATGCCAAGGCGCGAAAGCCAACGACCGGAGGCATCGCAGAGTGTGGCGGCCTCGCCACGGAAATCGACCGACGGACCATCCGAGATCGCGGAGAGAGAACCATCCGCGGAGAGATCGGCCACCACGGAGCCATCGGAAGCCGCTCCCACCGCCAAGGCAGCCAAGGCAGCGGAGCCGGAGCCGGGAGCCACGATGATTCCTTCCGGAAGGCCCCATGCTTTGTACAGCGCGGGCCTCAGCACACCGCGCGGCTGGGCCGGGGAAATGCCGGGAGGGAGCATGTCGAAAAGCCGGGCATCGATGAACTCCATCAACTCCGCGCTCCAGCGCCGCTGCGGGACATTGAAGAGACCGGTGGTTGCGGCGGAACCGGCTTCGATCCCGGCCTCGCCGGTGAGCCAGTAGCCGATGAAATCCTGCGGCGTCATCAAGCGCGCCGAGCGCTGGAAGTGATAGGGTTCGTGCTGCTTGAGCCACAGGCATTGGGCGGCCAGCGAACCGGCTTCTACCGGGTTGCCGGCGAGTTCAATCAGGCCGGGAGCGCCGCCGAAGGCGCGGCCGATCTCATCCGCCTGCCGCTGCGCCGAGCGGTCGATGCCGAGTTTGGCCGGGCGGATGATGCGGTTGCTTTCATCCAGCACCACCATGCCGCCGGTCGGGGCGGTGATGCCGATGCCCGCGACTCCTCCGCGGTGGGAGCCGAGGCCTTCCAGGCATTGGCGCATGGCCTTGTCCGTGGCGGAGATCCATTGGGCGGGATCCTGCTCGCGGTAGCCATCGGGAAGTCCCTCCACCCAGGTATGCGCGGCGACGGCTTCGGCGGACACCGTCGCGGCTTCCAGATCGAGCGCCACCACGCGGGTGGCCGCGTGGCCGATTTCAATTCCCAGGAAATGCATGCACAGCTGCCGATGGCGCCGGGTGTCGCGGCATCAATCGGGCGGGCCTAGCCTTTGCCGCCGCTGCCCGGCTTGGCAAGCCCGCGCTTGAATCCTCCCTGTCTTGCCGCATCGTCTGTCCGTGAGCGATTTTGAACAGAAGGTCCGCGACGCCCTCGCCGCTCCGCAGAACCAAGGTGAAATCCCCGATGCCGACGCGGTCGGAACGGTGGGGTCGCCGGATTGCGGGGACATGCTGCGGATGTGGCTGAAGTTCACCGAGAAGGACGGAAAGCGGGTGATCGACCGGGCTTCGTTCCAATCCTTCGGCTGCCAGACGGCGATCGCCGTGGCCTCGATGGCCACCGAGCTGCTCAAGGGTAAAACCGCGGAGGAGGCACGGGAGCTTTCGGCGAACGAGCTCACGGGGGATCTGGGGCCGCTGCCGCCGATGAAGATCCATTGCGGGCAACTGGTAGAGGGCGCGCTGAAGAACGCGCTGGATCAGACACCGGTGCCCGCGGCGGCGAAGGTTGGAGAAACCTTGTCGGATGCGATGCGGCAGCCGGCGGGGAAGATCAGGATCGTGCCGATCGAGTAGGCGGACACACCTTGTAGCCTTGTGACCTTGGTGGCGGGTTTGGCTTTGTGTGGCAAAGTCATTTGCCGCCGGGTGCAAAAAAAGCGCCCGGCCCCGATGTTACT
>CAMLOZ010000059.1 GCA_946481625.1 uncultured Haloferula sp.
AGCTATCGGGCGGGCAGAAGCAGCGGATTTCGATCGCGCGGGCGTTCTTGAAGAATGCGCCGGTGTTGATTCTCGATGAGGCGACCTCGGCGCTGGATGCGGGGGCGGAGGCGCGGATTCAGGAAGAACTGACGAACCTTACCAAGGGCCGGACGACCTTCATCATCGCGCACCGCTTCAGCACGATCCGGATCGCGGACCGGATTCTGGTGTTCGAGCACGGGAGGATCGTGGGGGACGGGACCTTCCAGGAGCTGGAGGAGAAGCATGACATGTTCCGGGCGCTGCTGGAGATGCAGAGGCATTGAGGTGTTGGAGGGTTCGAGGGCGGCACGACGCAGGCGTGGAGGGAGCCGGCCCGGTAAAGGATTTCTTCCGCCCGAGAATGGCGGGGCGGCCCGGGGAACACCGGTTGCGAATGCAGCGGGTCCCTACATGGAGAAAGGTCCCTGCCCTTGAAAAACCCCGGGCGCCGGAGGTGTCCAATCTCCGGCGCCCGAAACTCGACAAGGAACCCTGACTTGTTCCTCCGCTGGCAGCCACCCGAAACGGGACTGCCAACACCGCGAATCTAACCACTCGATACCCCCTGCGTAACCCCGTTATCGCGTAATGTCGCTCGAACGTCTCCGGTACGGGAGAATGGCGGGATTGCCGGTGCGCGGGGAAACCCGGCCTCTTGCGGGGCCGCCGCAACCACGGCCTGCCGCGAGCCGCGGTAGCCACAGGGTCGCTGGCCCGCCAGCCCTAGCGGTGTTCGATGATCTCTTCCAGCGGGAAGCGGGACTTGGGCACCGCGGCGTATTTGTCCTCCGCGGACCGGTAGCCGGCGGCACAGGC
Organism: uncultured Haloferula sp.; assembly: GCA_946481625.1. The sequence continues at coordinate 841 of CAMLOZ010000059.1, forward strand.
GACGGAGGTGGCGTAGCCGCTGCCGGCTAGGCCGAGGATCTCATCGTACCCGGCGGGCTCCAGACCTTCCAAGGGACAGGTGTCGATCCCGAGTACCGCCGCGGAGGTCATGAATTGTCCCAGCGCGATGTAAGTCTGGCGCATATTCCAGGCATGCCGGGCCTCGGGCGTCATCGAGGCCGCGAACCCCGCGACCACCTTGCGGTAGCCTTCGAGGCTTTCGGGCGTGCGATTCTGATCGACGGCCAAGGATGCGAAGAAGCGGTCGAGATGCGGCTCGTCCATGTCGGTGCGGGTCGTGAAGACGACCAGGTGCGAGGCATCGGTGATCTGCGATTGCCCCCAGGACTTGGTGCGCAGTTGGGCTCTCAATTCGGGGCTGTCGATCACCAGGAACTTCCATGGCTGCAATCCGAAGGACGAGGGCGCGAGCACCAGCGAGTGCTCGAGGACCTCCCACTCTGCTTGAGGAATCTTCTTCGCCGGGTCGAATTGCTTCGTCGCGTAGCGGAACCTGAGGGATTCCAAGAGCTTTTCGGGAGTCATGGGGTCTTACTGGGCGTCGAGTTTGAAGGGCACGGAGGCCGAGGGGAATTCCTTCAGAGTGAAGCTGAAGATCAGGCCGAATTCATCCTGCAAGCGGTTGTCGCGATGGGTCACGCCCATCGAGGCGACCCAGTGGTTGAAGTCGCGGTGCAGGGTATACTGCTGGACTTCCAGCGTGCCGTCGTCGAGTTCCCAGAGCTGGAAGAATCCCGCACCCCACTTGTTGCCCAGGCGGGTATAGGCGCGCAGGTCGATGCGGTTCGAGTCGGTCAGCACCGGGTGGTTGTCCAGGATGCGGTGGCCGATGGAGAACTCGAGGTTCTCGTTCGGCATGAAGCGGGCGCGTGCCGCCACCTCGGAGAAGCCCGAGCCCGAGTCGATCACCGGGAACTGCGTCTCCAGGTTCATCCCGAACCAGGGCAGGGGATTCCAGCGCAGGTCGTTGTAGAGGTTCGAGAAGTTGCGGTCGTAGTCCGGATCGGTGATGAACCCGTCCATGTAGGTATCCATCGAGAGCCAGTCGAAGCTCTGGCCGTCGCGCCGGGTGATCAGCTTGTTGCGCATCCCGAGCCGGATGATGTTCCAGTCGCGGATGCTGTCGATGGCGGTGAAGCTCGGCACGGCCAGCGGTTGGGGCCGGGTACTGAAGGTCTCGCGGTCGACCGCCGGGAACAAGGGATCGAGGTCGTCCGTGGAGATGTAGGAGTAGCGGGCGTAAGGTTGGACCACGTGCAGCAAGCCATCGAGACCGAAGGTGCGGTTGTTCGCGGCACCGAGGTCCTTGCTGAACTTCATCGAGGCCTCCGCTCCCGCATGCATGTGGAAGCGGTCGATGGAATCCGAGGGTCCGTTGACCTCCCAATAGCGGCTGTAACCGACACCGAGTTCCGGAGTCACACTGAGCCAGCCGCCCACGTTCGTGGGCATCGAGATTTCCTGATAGGTGTGGAAGCGGTTGTAGCCGGGGCTCGAGAGCTGGTCGATCAGACCCGGCAATGCGGGACTGCCGGGCGGCAGCGAGCGGATCATCTGGATGAGCTGCCGCTCGTAGGTCGGCAACTGGTCAAGCAGCACCGGCACCAGCGGGTCGTTCGTGGGCAGGCGCAACAGCGGGCGGATCGCTGAAAGCGAAGCGCTGCCGATTTCCTCCTCGATGAAGGAAAGCGAGATGCTGCCCTCGTGCAGGATCGGCAAGTCGAAGAGCGGACGGCGCGCGAAGTCCATCGCGATCTCCGGCGTGCGCGTGTCCGAGCGGTAGAATTCGTTCGGCCGCAGGCGGGCGAAGGCGCTGAAGAGGGTGCCCTCGTCGCGGCGGAAAAGGCCGATGGTGTTGTCCGGATTCGGATCGGTGCGGAAGAGTTCCGGCTCGAAGTCCTCCAGATAGTAGTTGTCGCTCAGGATATTCAGGTTGCTGTCCACGCGCCACTCGGCGTCTTCCTCGAATTCCAACGGCACCCGGTGCTGCAGGGCGAAGCGGTAACGGTCCTCGTTGACGAAGCCGCGGGTAATCCCGGTGCGGCTCACGTCGGGGTTGAGGTCGTTCGTGTAGTAGAGCGAAAGCCCGGTGAGGTTCGGGTTGTTTTCCTGGCGCGTATCCAGCAGATCCACGCCGGTGCCCACACCGCGGCGCGTGCGCAGGTCGAAGTGCCACCGGGAAAGAAGCCAGGCATCCTCGTTCTCGCCCGTTTCCGGATTCGGCGTGCCGCCGAGCATGATGCCGTAGCTGTTCAGGAGGAAGGCACCCCAGTTCGAGCGGGCACCGGGCACGAAGTGATAGCCGAGATCGGCATCGAGCGGTTGCGAAAGATAGGGCAGCCAGAAAATCGGCGTGTCTCCGGCATAGAGGCGCAGGTTCTTGAAGGTGACCTTGTCGTCCGGATAGATGGTGGTTTCCTTGGCGCGGAGCCAGAACCCGGGCTCCTCGACATCGTGGGTGGTGACCCCGGCGTCGTGGCCGACATAGACCTGCTTGCCGCCGCGGTCCTCGATGGTGAAGCGGCCGGCTTCGAGCACGAAGGGGTCCACGCCCGCTCGCAGGCCGGTGGCATCCATCTGCTCCTTGTCCCAGAAATAAACGACCTGGTCGCCGCGCTGGAGGAGGTTGCCGCGATAGACGCTCACATTCCCGGTCAGGGTCACGGACTTGGCGGCGGTGTCGGCGATGGCGTGGTCGGCGAAGACCTCCATCCCCTCCTTGGTCGTCATCTTGACGTCGCCATCGATGTAGAACTTGCTCTCCTTGCCCTTCCAGACGGCCTTCTGCGACCTCAGCGTCGCGCCGTTGTCCGTCTCCACCTCGAAGGGACCGGAGAAGGTGTAGATCTGATTGACGAGGTCGAAGTCGTTGGCCGGGCCGGTTCGCTTGATCTTGATGTTCTCCGGCATCCCGGGAACGCCGGCGGTCTGGCCGGGGAAGAGTTCGAGGCCAGGAGGCGGCGGAACGGGGGCGATGGGAACGACCACTTCGCCGGGAGCGGGGACCTCGGGTATCGGTTCGACGTCGGGGTTCTGCGCGGCAAGCCGGACCGTGGAAAGGAGAATGGCGGGAAGAGCGGCGAGCCTCATCGTGGCGGGATGAGACGGGCTCCCGGATTTGAAGTAAAGGGGAAAGCCTGAAAGCGGTTGCGGGATCGGCCCGGCGAGGGAATTGTTGGGAAATGACCCCTCGGACCGAGACCCTCGGCATTGTCGGAGCTGCCGGTTTCATTGGCCGTGAACTCGCCCGGCAAGCCAGTGCGGCCGGCTGGTCGGTTTGCGGCTTCAGCCGCAAACCCCGCCGGACCGGAAACTCCATTGCCGAATGGCGGATATGGAACGAAGTGCCCGATTTCAGCGGCATCTCCGCCATCGTGAACCTGGCAGGCGAACCGATCAACCAGCGCTGGAGTGCCGATGCCAAGCGCCGCTTCTACGAGAGCCGGATCGGTGCCACCGGGCGGATCGTCCGCGGATTGTCGATGCTCGGCCGCACCGAGCGCCCGCACGTGCTGGTGAATGCTTCCGCCGTGGGCATCTATGGGGATCGCGGCGACGAGGTTCTCGAAGAAGGGGCACCGACCGGCACCGGCTACCTCGCCGAACTCTGCCAGGCTTGGGAGGACGCGGCGGATGGCGTGGGGCGTCTCGGGCTGCGGGTGCTCAAGTGCCGGACCGGGATGGTGCTTGGCAAGGGCGGCGAGGCCTTCAAGAAAATGCTGCTGCCCTTCCGTCTGGGGCTGGGCGGGCGCTTGGGAACGGGCACCCAGTGGATGTCTTGGATCCATGTCGCCGATCTCGCGGGCGGGATGCTGCACGGCATCGCCTGCGGGGGACTCGCGGGGCCGGTCAATGGGACCGCCCCGGAGCCGGTCCGGAACGACGACTTCACCGCCAAGCTTGCCAAGGCGCTGAACCGTCCGGCGGCCCTCGCGGTGCCTGAGTTCGCGCTCCGGTGGATGATGGGGGATTTTGCCACGGCCCTGGTCGCAAGCCAGCGCGCGGTGCCCCGGTTGTTGCTGGAGAGCGGCTTCAGATTCCGCTTTCCGACCTTGGATGCGGCGCTGGAAGATCTGGTTGGCGAAGGGAAAAGCGCGGTGACCGCGTCCTGATTGCGCTTGCGGCGCGGGGTGGAGGCTGGTTCGCTTCCGCCGCTCCATGGCTTCGCCGCAAAACACGATCGCACTGGTCTTCGACTACGACCAGACCCTGAGTCCCCGCTACATGCAGGACGACGTGTTGTTCCCGGAGTTCGGGATCGATCCCGCCCAGTTCTGGAAGAAGTGCAACACCCTGGTGGTGGACCAGCAGTGGGACGGGGAACTCGCCTACCTCAAGTGCCTGCTCGACTACCTCCAGATGGATCAGGTGAGCAACGCGCGCCTTTCCGCGCTGGGTGCCGGCCTCCGCTTCTTTCCCGGGGTGCCGGAGATCTTCGACGCGCTGCCGGGAGTCTGCCTGGGGACGAACCATGAGGCGGCGGGCATCCGGATCGAGTTCTACATCATTTCCTCCGGGCTGAAGGCGCTGCTCGACGGCAGCCGCTTGGCCAACAAGGTCAAGGCGGTCTTCGGCTGCGAATTCGGCGAGGACTCGCAGGGCCACATCAGTTTCCCGAAGCGGGCGATCTCCCACACGACCAAGACCCAGTTCCTGTTCCGGATCAACAAGGGCATGCTCGACTACTCGCAGGACGTGAACGACCACATGCCCTTCGACCAGCGGCCGATCCCCTTCGAGAACATGGTCTATGTGGGCGACGGGCCGACCGACGTGCCGTGCTTCACCGTGATGAACAAGAACGGCGGCCACGCCATCGCCGTTTACAATCCCGACGATCCGACCGGGAAGAGCTTCCGCAAGTGCTTCCAACTCTCGACCCATGCGGGACGGGTGAAGCACATCGCCCCCGCGGACTACCAGCAGGGCAGCCACTTGTGGCTGCTCCTCACCGAGATGGTACGCGAGATCGCCGACCGCATCCTGCGCCGCCGCACCGAAGAGCGGGACAATGCGACGGTCGCCGCTCCCACGTTCTGAAACATGGAACCGCCAAGCCGCCAAGTTCGCCAAGGTTCCGAAGGATGCCGGCGCGGACGGGCGGTGCTTGTTAGAGCGGGTTCATCCCGCGCGTGATTCCCATTCCCTTTCGAAACCCTATTTCATGTCAGAGAAGAAGCATTTCCATTTCACCGGCGTCTGCGGGACGGCGATGGGAGCCGTGGCCGTGGCGATGAAGCGCAAGGGCTTCACCGTCACCGGTTCCGACAACAACGTGTATCCGCCGATGTCGGACTTCCTCCGCAACGAGGGCATCACCATCACGGAAGGCTACCGTGCGGAGAACCTCCCCGAGGGTGCCGATGTGATCGTCATCGGCAATGCCATCAGCCGGGGCAACGAGGAGGCCGAGGCGGCGCTCTCGCGCAAGCTGCTCTACCAATCCCTGCCGGAGGTGATGAAGGAGCACTTCCTCCGCGGGAAGCGGAACTATGTGGTCAGCGGTACCCATGGCAAGACGACCACCAGCTCGATGCTGGCGTGGATCTTTCTCGCCGCCGGGCGCGACCCGGGCTGGATGATCGGCGGCCTGCCGAAGAACCTCGGGCGCGGCGCGCAGTTCAGCGACTCCGAATTCAACGTGCTGGAAGGCGACGAGTACGACACCGCCTTCTTCGACAAGCGCTCCAAATTCCTCCACTACCTGCCGGAAGTCGCGGTGGTCAACAACATCGAGTACGATCACGCGGACATCTACGCGAACCTCGACGAGATCAAGCTGACCTTCAAACGCCTGCTGAACATCGTGCCCCGCACTGGCATGGCGATCGTAAATGGCGACGATCCGAACTGTCTCGCCGTGGCCGCGAACGCTCCCTGTCCGGTGCAGACCGTGGGCCTTGGCGAGGGCTGCGAACTGAGGATCACGGATATCAGCTACGAGCCCAATCGTAGTTCTTTCGTCATGGACGGGGAGCGGTATTCGCTGCGGATGACCGGTGAATTCAACGTGCGGAATGCCGCCATGGCCGCAGCCGCGGCGCTTTTCGCCGGCCTCTCGCCCGGCGAGATTTCCGAGGGCCTCGAATCCTTTGACGGCGTGGCGCGGCGCCAGGAACTGCGCGGCGAGGCCGGCGGAGTGAAGATCATCGACGACTTCGCCCACCATCCCACCGCGATCAAGTATGCGGTGGGCAGCTTGCGCCAGCGCTACAACGGCAGCCGGCTCTGGATCCTCTTCGAGCCGCGCTCGAACACCACGCGCCGCGCGGTCTTCCAGAACGAACTGGCGGAAGCGCTCGCCTTGGCCGACCAGGCGGTGGTCTCGGAGATCCCCGACCTCCACAAGTTCCCGGAGAACGACCGGCTGAACCCCGACCAATTGGTCGAGGACATCGGGCGTCACGGCGGAAGAGGCCGCTACATCCACACGGTGGACGAGATCGTGGCCACGGTCGCAAAGGAAGCGCAACCGGGCGACGTCGTGGCGGTGCTCAGCAACGGCGGCTTCGGCGGCATCCACAAGAAGCTGCTGGAGAGCCTGGGCTGACCGGGCTCACTTGAGCGACGCCAGGAACTCGACAAGATCCCGGATCTCGGCGGGTTTGAGGATCGCACCCATCGGCGGCATCGAGGAGACCGGGATGGTCCTTGAGGTGATCTCGGCAAGGGGCACCTCGAGCTTGGTGCCGTCTGCCTGAGCGAGGACCAGATGACCGTCGTTCTCCTCGATGAGGTTGCCGGCGATGACGGTGCCGTCCTTGCGGGCCGCGGTCATCGCTCCGAAGCCCGGGGCGATGGCGGCCTGGGGATCGACCAGTGCTCGGAGAAGGTAGGAGCGGTCCTTCGAGCCGATCTTCGTCAGTTCCGGTCCCACGTTCGAGCCCTTCTTCCCGATCCGGTGGCAGGCGGTGCAATTGGCGGCGAGATTCTCTTCGAAGACCTTCTCTCCCGCGGCGGGGTCTCCTCCCGAGAGGACGTGGGACCAGGGACCGAGCGGCCCCTTGGCGGCGAGAGCGGCTTGGGCCTCGTGAAGACCGTCGAGTTGGAGAGCGGAGGCGCTTTCGATCACCTCGAGCTGGAGGGCGGGGTCGAGCTTGCCGCTTGTTAGGTCGGCAAGCAGGGTGTCCAGGACCGCTCCGCCCTCCGGGATGATCGCCAGCAGGCGGACAGCGGATTGCCGTTCGGCGAGATCGGGTGACTTCAGGGCGGTTTCGCGGATGTAGGCGAGCGTCTCGGTGGGGTGAAGCGGAGCCAAGACGGCGGCGGAGCCCGTGCGAATCCCGGGGCTCCGGTCGTTGAGAAGCTTGAGGGCGGTGTCGATCCATCCCGGTTGACCGCTCTCCTTGAAATCCTGGAGGGCCGCGAGTCGCAGGTCCGGATCCAGCTTCGGATCGAGGGCGTTGAACTGGAGCGTTTTGGGAAGCGGCGTTGCTCCGAGGGCCTTCAGGGCGGATCGCGCGACCTTGGCCAATGTCGGATCCCCGGTGGTCAGGGAGAGCATGCGCCCCGCCTGTATCGCGAGCTGTGGCGAAATGCTTTCCACGGGCTTGAGTGGCGCATGGCGGCCATCGACCGGATCCAGCGTTTCCGCGGATTTGACACTGGCCAATGCCTCCAGGGCGGCCATCCGCAACGGAGCGGGGTGGGTGGGTTTCTCCGCGAAACGGATCAGGCGCAGCAGGGACGCTTCATCGCCGATGCGACGGTTCGCGGCGATCGAGCGGCGGATCATGGAAGGACGGGCATTTCCGGCTTGATCGAGAGTCTCCGCCAGGTCGGGCAAGGATCCCAGGGCCGGGTCCTCGTAGAGGGCCCGCGCGGCCTCGGCTGCCACGCCGGGATCGGGGTCGGCGAGAAGTCGAGCGAGGGGAGTGAGGATCCTGCGCCTCTGCCCATGCAGGGCTCCCGGGTTGGTGCCCTCCTGCACCCGACAGGCGAGGTCCTGAAGCATGTCGCGCAGAGCGATGGTGGCCGCGACGCGCACGGCAGGAGAAGTATGCCCGAGGAGCGGTTTCAACGCTTCCGGTCGGGACCGGTAGGATCGGAGCGCGAAACTCCCCGCGTAGGCGAGGAACGCATCCTCACCGTTGTTCTCCGCGAGCATCCCGGCGATTGGAGCAGGCTCATCAGGGGACCGGCTTTTGCCGGCGGCCATGGCTGCATGGAAGCGGACCCTCGGAGAAGGGTCGGCGAGCAAGGAATAGACCGTCCCGTGCGAGACCCTGCATTCGCCGCACCATTTCGCCGCCTGGGCCCGCAGTTCCGCATCCTTCTCCATCACAAGCGAGTCGAAGAGATCCGGATCGAACGATCCCCCTTGGGATAATCCCCACAGTGCATGAATGCGGGCCAACTGCTTCGCCTCGGATGACCCCGCCACCTTCTTCAACTCCGCCCACTTTTTCCGCCGCGCCAATTCCCACTGCGCATCGAGCCGCACCCGTTGGTCGGTATGCCCGAGCCGTGAAACCAATACCTCGTCCGCGACTTGCTCCGTGCCTTCCTTGAGCATCGCCGCGACTTGCTTCCGCATCTCGCTTCCCGCTTCCTTCGGGTCGTCGATCTTCCACAGCGCGCCCTTCTCCTTGAGCGGATAGCCGCCCTGCCAATCCGCCACGTAGAGCGCGCCGTCGGGACCGAAGTTGCAGCCGGTGAATGCGGTGCCGCCCGCCATCAGATGATCGCCGGTCATCTTGTAGGACGCACCGTCCGGCTCCAGTTTGAAGGCGTTGATCTTCCCGGCCGGAAACTGGGTCAAAAAGAAATGCCCGCGATAGCGTTCGTTGAGCGCGGTACCGGGATTGTAGGCGAAGCCGCTGGGGCCGTCGAGATACAGCGAGAGGGGAGGCAGGATCGCTGCGGGCCGGTCATCGCCGTCCGGAAAGGCGATGCGCTCGGCCATCCAGGGATTGTACTTCCCGCCACGGTATTGATAGTAGCAACGCCAGCCGCTGTCCGAACCTTCGACAATGTAGAGCAACCGCTCTTTCTCGCCGCCCTGGTCCGAATCGTTGTCCACGCCGAAGATGTTGCCGTAGTCGTCGAAGGCGATCTGTTGGACGTTGTGGAGACCGCGGGCGAAGACCTCGAAGCCGCTGCCGTCGGGATTGCAACGCAGGAGCGCGCCCTCGTGGGGATAAAGCCAGCGCGTGCCCTCCGCCACGACGTTCGTACCCTTGTCGCCGATGGTCCAATAGACCTTGCCGTCGGGTCCGAAGGTCAGCCCGTGCATGTCGTGCCCGGCGTAGTTGATGTGCACGCCGAAGCCGCTCGCGATCGCCCTGCGCTCGTCCGCCTTGCCGTCGCCATCGGTATCGCGGAGCTTCCACACGTCGGGCGCGATGGTGGCATAGATATCGCCGTGGCGCGCAAGCACCCCCGCCGCAATCCCCGTGACCTCCGTGTTGAAGCCTTCGGCGAAGACCGTCGCCTGGTCCGCCGCGCCGTCGCCATCGGTATCCACCAGCTTGTGGACCTTTTCGCTGTGGACGGTCATGTCCCTCCAATTGATCGTGCCGTTGCGGTCGTGGTCCTTCAACGACCCGTGATCCTTGAAGCGCTCCGGGGTGACATTCTTCCGGAAGAACTCGCGCTTCTCCTCCACCGACGTATGGGAGAGGTCCTCCGCGACCCACGACATGACGTCCCGGATATCGAGATCCGCCACCTTGCGGCGTGTGGTTTCGGTGACGTAGATCGAGCCGTCCGTGTCCACCGCCACCGCGACCGGATTCAGGAACATCGGCTCCCGCGCGACTAGGC
>CAMLOZ010000060.1 GCA_946481625.1 uncultured Haloferula sp.
CTTCGCGCAGCCACGGCAGCATGGCATCGAGCACCTCCGGCAGGAGCGGGGTGGTGGCGTTGGCATCGAGGTAGATCACGCGGGAAGCCTAGCCCGCGCGGAGCCCCGCCGCAAGCCACCCCGGTGGGACCCTCCAGACTGCGGTCTAACAGAATCCTGGCGGCCTTTGCGACAACGGCGTCACACCCGCCCCGAGCCGAACGTCCGCTCCTGCAACGCAATTGCCACGTGAAAACATCGCCACACCGAAAGCGATGCACCCTGCACGGCCTTCTGAGCCTATCACGGCGGCTATCGGAAAGTGTCAGCTCTCCGTGCCTCCCCCAATCCAAAACATGCAGCGTTTGACCGATATGAAACACCATTCCTTGCGCAATCAACTCGCCTTGGCGGCCCTCCTCACCGCCTCGCACCCGGCCTTGGCCGGCACCGATGTCTGGTTCACTCCCCTGACCCAGTCCGCACTCGTCGTGCCACCGAACTCGATCGCGGAAACCTCATCTCCGTGGATCACCCCGGAAGGCATCTACCACAAGAACCTCATCAGCCTGCGCGAAGTGGAAGACCAGGTGCTCAGCCCGGAGCAATCCATCATCCGCGTGCCGGGCCAGACCACCAGCGCGTCGATGTTCGACATGCTCTCCTTCGACCCCACGGGCAGCTACCTTTTCATCCCCCACGAGACGCCCATCGGCGCCGGCTGCAGCCGCGTGAGCCTCTATGACAACAAGGCGGAGGTGATCCTCGCCGGCGACCAGCAAGGTGCCACGGGCGACTGGTCCAACGACTTCGGTGCCTTCGACCCGAGCCGCTGGACGCCAAACAACACCCTCTTCCTCGCCGAGGAGTGGGCCGGCTACGGTCGCGTCGTGGAAATCCTCAACCCCCTCGCTCCCGCCGACCAGATCGAGCACCGCGTGCTGGAAAGCATCCCCAACGTCGCTCACGAAGGCATCAACTTCAGCGAGAAGTTCAACGACACCATCTACTTCATCGACGAGTTCAACTCGGGCTCGATCTACAAATTCGTGATGAAGAAGCCCGGTGACTACACCGTGGGCCAGAGCTTCGTCCTCTCCATCGACAAATTCCTGACCAGCGGCGGCAATCCGGCCACCGACTGGAACCAGCAGGCCGCGGGCGTGGAACGCACCGGCGTTGCCACCTGGATCCCCCTGACCGACAAGAACGGCGTGCCGCTTCCCGGTATCTCCGATCCCTTCGCCGATACCACCCTCGGCGGACGCAAGGCGGCCGATGACGCCGGTGGCACTCCCTACGGTCGTCCGGAAGACATGTCCGTGAGCCGCTGCAACAACGGCAACGAGATGCTCTTCGTGGCCACCACTTCGGAGAACGCGGTGATCTCCATCGAGATCCTCGACGAACGCCCGCGCAACAAGCCCGCCGTGGCGACCGGCAAGGCCATCGTCCGCACGATGGTCAACAACGCTTCCCCGAAGAACCTGGGCTTTGCATCCACCACCGGGACGCTCAACTCGCCCGACAATATCGCCCTGGACTCGCAAGGTAACGTCTACGTGATTGAAGACGCCCCGAACGGTTCCTCCACCGGCGGCGACATCTGGTTCATCCGTGACAAGAACAGCGACGGCGTGGCCGAATCCCTCGACCACTTCATGAGCATCCGCGTCAACGGCTCGGAAGCCACCGGCATGATCTTCAACCCCGGCAACCCGCTCGAATATGCCGTCTGCGTGCAGCACCCGGTCAGCACCGACCTCGCCGTCGTGCCGAACGGCCTCGGCGACTCCGTCTGGATGTTCAATCTCGAGAACATCCCGAACCAAGGCTTTGTGAAGCAGCTCGGCAAGGGCAAGCGCAACACGAACCAGTAAGGGTTTCCAGCCATCGGATGGTTCCTGACGGAGGGCGGACCCGCAGGGGTCCGCCCTCTCATTTCACGCCGTGTAGCGAAATCGCCCCAGAGCGGCGTTTCCCAAGCTGGCGGAGGGAAATTTACCTGCCGGGTTGCAGCCCCACCGTCCCGATCCATGAAATCCTCCTTCCGTCTCGTCCTCGCCGGCACCCTTCTCGGCATCTCCCCGTCCATGGCGGAGGATGTTCCTCTTCCCGAACGGATGCTCGAAACGCTCCGCCAATGCGACTCCGTGCTCCCGCCCGTCCCCGATGTCGCTCCGGTCCTCACCCTTTCCAATGCCGAGGCCGTCGTGCCGCCGCAGTGCTATACCCGCACCGAAACCCTCAACAACCCGTGCTACGTCTGCCACCAGGACGCCATCGAGGGTCGGGAGAACGTGATGAACGACGCCGATCTGCAGGAGGCCTACAGCTTCAGCGACGTGGGCATGACGAACCACTGGAAGAACCTCTTCGAGGACCGCAGCGCCCGCATTGCCGGGATCACGGATCAGGAAATCATCGATTGGATCCGCGGCGACAACTATTCCGAACTGCCTTCCCGTCTCCGCGAGGCCGGGTTCAAAGGCTGGATTCCCGACCTCAAAAATCTTCACCTCGGATCTGAAGCCTTCGATGAGCAGGGTTTCGCCAAGGATGGAAGCCAATGGGTCGCCTTCAGCTACAAGCCCTTCCCCAGCACCTTCTGGCCCACCAACGGCTCGACCGACGACGTGATGATCCGCCTGCCGGAAAACTACCGGACCGACAAGGCGGGCAAGCCCTCGCCCGACATCTACAAGGCGAACCTCGCGATCCTCGAAGCGAACATCAAGGGCGTCAACCGCATCGGCTGCTTGCCCGTGGATGAGAAGACCATCGGCAAGGACCTCGACGGCGACGGCACCACCGGAATCGCGCGGGAGATCGCGCAAGCGACCGGATGGTTCGGTGCCGCCGAAGACCTGCCCATCGAGCGGCACCTCTATCCGCAGGGCACCGAGTTTCTCCACACCGTCCGCTATGTGGGCGTGTCCGACGACGGCCGGATCGGCCCCTCCGTCCGCATGAAGGAAGTCCGCTACTCGAAGAAGGCGAAGGCCTATTCCAAGCCGATGTACGCCCGCAAATACGCGCTCGAAGCGATCGAGAAGGAAGCCGGCAACCTCCCCGCCTACTACGACCTCGGCCACTACGGCCTCGACAATGGCAACGGCTGGGCGCTGCACGGTTTCATCGAGGACCGCAAGGGCCGCCTGCGTGCGATGACCTACGAGGAAAACTTCTCCTGCATGGGCTGCCACAATTCCGTCGGCTCGACCATCGACAAGACCTTCAGCTTCCCCCGCAAGATGGACGGCCCCGCGGGCTGGGGCTACATCGACCTGAAGGGCATGCCGGATGCCCCGAACAAGGGCGAATCCGTGGGCGAGATCGCCACCTACCTCGCCCGGGCCGGCGGCGGCAGCGAGTTCCGCAACAACGACGAGATGTCGCGCAAATGGTATCGCGAGAACGGCACGCTCGATCACGTGAAACTCAAGGAAGCCAAGGACGTTTACGACCTTATCACGCCATCCCCTGAACGCGCCCTCGCGCTCAACAAGGCCTACAAGACCATCGTCGAGGACCAGGACTTTATCCATGGTAAGGACGCCGTCCTCACCCCGCCGACGAACGTTTACGACAAGATCGACAACGAAAACTCCCCCACCCTCCCGCCCGAGCGGACCCTCAAATGGAACATCCTGCTGGAGTGGCCGGAGGGTGCGGGTTCCAAGTGATCCGGCTTCGAACGATCAAGCCCCACACAATCCGTTGCCACGTCCGGCGGATCGGTTAGGATCGGGCCAATGCCCGAACCCGAATCGATTCCATGGCTGATCGGCACTGCGATCGTGCTTGGCCACGTTCTGGGCATCCTCCACGTCATCCACGCCCTGATGACCGTCCGCACGGCGCAGGGAACCATCGCCTGGATGGTTTCCCTCATCGCTCTGCCATGGGTGGCCGTCCCCCTCTACTGGATTGCCGGCCGCAGCAAGTTTTCCGGCTACGTCCGGGCCCGCCGCGGCGAGGACGCCGAACTCCGCAAGCTGGCCGAGGATATGCACCGGCGGCTCCGCCACTACGAGATCAAGCCGGAGGACGCCTTCGGCAAGGCGGCCGAATACCTCGGCGGCCTCCCCTACACCCGCGGCAATGAACTGACCCTCCTCATCGACGGCGAGGAAACCTTCGAGGCGATCTTCGAATCGATCAGATCCGCCAAAGACTACCTGCTGATCAATTTCTACATCGTGAAGAACGACCGGGTCGGGGCCCGCTTCAAAAGCGCCCTCATCGACCGCGCCAAGGCCGGCGTGAAGGTCTACTTCCTCTACGACGAAATCGGTTCCAGCAAGCTCTCGCGCGCTTACCTGCGCGAGCTCGATGCCGCCGGCATCATCCACTATTCCTTCGGTGCGAACCGCCACTGGTGGTCCCGCCTCCAGCTCAATTTCCGCAACCACCGCAAGATCGTCGTGGTCGATGGCAAGGAAGCCTTCATCGGCGGTATCAACGTCGGCGACGAATACCTGGGCCGGGACCAGCGCTTCGGCAAGTGGCGCGACACGCACTTGAAGATGAAGGGCCCTTCCGTCCAGGCCATCCAGCTTGTCTTCCTCGAGGACTGGAATTGGGCCGCCGCCGCCATTCCCGAGCTCAACTGGTCGGGCCAGGCCGAGACCGCCGACCAGATCGCCGCCGTCATCCCGACCGGCCCCGCCGACCCCGCCGAATCCTGGCAGCTCGTCGTGGCGGAGGCCGCCAATACCGCACACGAACGCCTCTGGATCGCCTCGCCTTACTTCGTGCCAGATGGCGGCGTGCTCACCGCCCTGCTCGCCACCGCCATCCGCGGGGCCGACGTGCGCATCCTTATCCCGGAGAAGCCCGACCATCTCCTCGTCTGGCTCTCTGCCTTCACCTACTTCGAGCAGGTCATCCCTTTCGGCGTGAAGCTCTACCGCTACAAGCGCGGCTTCCTCCACCAGAAGGTCATGCTCGTGGACGACAAGCTCGCCTGCGTCGGCACCGCCAATCTCGACAACCGCTCCTTCCGCCTGAACTTCGAGATCTCCGGCCTCTCGCCCGACCCCGCCTTCGTCGATGAAGTCGCGCACATGCTCGAAATCGATTTCGAGAACTCCCAGCCGGTGAAAGTCACCGACTTCACCAAGCGCCCCTTCTGGTTCCGCCTCGCCTGCCGCGCAGCCCGGCTGATGGCACCGGTGCAGTGAACCCTCTCACTTCCCGTACCGGAAACAATCCACCGTATGGTCGTTTACCATCCCCACCGCCTGCATGAAGGCATACATCGTGGTCGAACCCACGAAGTTGAACCCGGCCTTTCTCAGCGCCTTGCTCAAGGCATCGGACTCCGTCGTCTTCGCCGGAATCTCGCCCATGCCCTGCGGGGAATTCATCCGCGGCTTACCACCCGCGAAGCTCCAGATCCACGCCACCGCGTCCCCTTCCCGCTCGCGCAAGGCAAGCCAGGCCTTCGCGTTCGCCCGCACCGCTTCGATCTTTCCCCGATGCCGGATAATCCCCGGATCAAGCACCAGCTTCTCCAACTCCGCGTCCTTCATCTTCGCCACCTTCTCCGGCACGAAATCGTGGAAAACCTTCCGGTAGCGCTCGCGCTTCTGCAGCACCGTCCACCACGAGAGCCCCGCCTGCGCCCCTTCCAGATTGATCATCTCGAAGAGATAACGCTCGTCCCGCGAGGGAACTCCCCACTCGTTGTCGTGGTATTCCACATAAAGCTCACGATCGGCAGGCAGCCAGGGACAGCGTGTCATGAAGGGATTTCAAATGCCGGACACCAAATTCCAACTCTCAAATTGAAAATTAGAGTTTGGATCTTGGAACTCCACCCTACAACGGCTCCACCAAACGGTACCCGATCCCCGGCTCGTTCCGGATCAACAGCAAGTCCCCGAGCTTCTTCCTCAAAAGGTTCGCATACACCCGCAGGTAATGCGTCTGCTCCTCGGAATTCGGTCCCCACACCTCCCGCAGCAACTGGCGCTGCGTCACGATCTTCCCTGCATGCCGGGCCAGAGCGCGGAGGAAAGCGAACTCCGTGGGGGTGAGCTTCAGCTCCTCCCCTCTGAGAATCGCCTCGTGCCGGTCGAGCCTCAGTAACAACGGACCGAAGACAATCTCCGGCGTATCGCTCCCGTGGTGCCTCCGCTGGATCGCCGCCAGCCGTGCGAGCAGCTCGCCGGTGGCGAAGGGCTTCGTCACATAGTCGTCCGCACCACTCTCGAGCGCAGCGATCTTTCCCTGCTCCTCATCCCGCACGGAGAGGATCAACACCGGCGTCTCGCTCCATTCGCGGAGCCGACTCAAAACCTCCAGCCCCTCCACATCGGGAAGACCGAGATCGAGCAAGATCACATCCGGCCGGTGAACCGCCGCCGCTTGCAAGCCGAGCAGACCGCTATCGGCTTCCTGCACCTCGTAGCCGCGCGACTCCAGCGCCAGCCGGAGCAGGCGGCGGATCTGGACTTCGTCGTCGATGATGAGGGCGGTCACGGATCGGGATTCAAACACCGGGGGAAAGCGCCGCAGCGGAAGACTCCATCGTTTCCGCAGGCAGGCGGATGGTGAATTCGGCACCACCCGCCGGATGATTGCGCGCCAGAACCTCGCCGCCAAGCGCCCGGAGAAAACCTTTTACAATGGACAGTCCCAAGCCCGTGCCTCCGGCCGGCGAACCGGGCGAACGATAGAATTTCCCGAAAATCCGCCGCTCCTCCCCTTCGGCCAGACCCTGGCCGTGATCCCTCACGACGACTTCGACCCCTTTCGCCCGGCGCAAAACCGAAAGCTCGACCGGCGTGCCTTCCGGCGTGTGGACCGCGGCATTGTGCAGGAGATTCGCGATGCACTGCTCCAGCAGACCGTGGTCGGTTTTCACCAGCGGGAGATCCGGCGGCACGTCCACCTTCAGCTCGCGGTGCTTCATCGGGTCCCGCGTCATCTCCACCGCCCCTGAAACGATGTCGTTCACGTCGCACCACTCCGGCTTCGGTTCCACCACGGAGGCCTCCAGCCGCGTCATCTGCAGCAAGCCCTCCACGATGCGCTGAAGCCGCCGCGACGCGGTGTCGATCTCCGATACGCGGGGATCGTTCCGGCAATCCTCCATCGTCTCCACCGCCGCCCGGATCACGGCGATCGGCGTCTTCAGTTCGTGGGACACGCTGTCGAAGAGCGCCCGCCGCAGCCTCTCGCCCTCTTCCAGTCGCTCGGCATGTTGCACCGCTTCGATGAAGTGCTCCTTCTCGAGCACCAGCGCGAGTTGCAGCGCGAAGGCCTCCATCGCCTGCCGCTCGGTGAAGGCCAAGGCCCCGGCATCCCGCTTCAATCCCATCACGCCCATCGTGGAGGTCGCCGTCTGGAGCGGGAACCAGGTGGCCTCCGCCGAGGGAAGGGTATCGGTGAAGCGCCCCGCCGGACGGTGGTTCGAAAAGGTCCACGCTCCCACCGCGAATTCGCTTTCGCCCGGCTGGAAGGCGCTGGCCGGATGTGCGGCGCGGCCAAGCGAGTGATCGTCCTGCCTCAAAAGCAGCGCCACCTGCCCGCCCAGGATCGACTCGATCACCCGCAGCGCCGCCTCCAGACCGCGACCGGTCTCCGGACTCAGCGCCGCCTGCTGGGTCACGCGCAGCAGCGCGTCCGTATGCCGCTGCCGCTGTCGCTCCGCGACCTCCCTCATCCGTAGCCGCGTGGCCAGTTGCCCCATGGCCAGCGCCACCACGAAGAACATCGCCAGCATCGCCATGTCTTCCGGCTTGTCCACGTGCAGCGTGAACCGCGGCGGGATGAAAAGATAGTTCCATGCCAGTGCCGAAATCCCGGCCATCATCAGGGTCGCTCCCCGCTTCCAGCGCATCGACCCCAGAACGATGGCCAGCAGGTAGATGAACGACGGCACGGTGTAGCCGGTCACCGGCATGGCAAACAACCCGACCGCGGTGGCCAGCGCCGTCAAACCCGCGGCACCCGCATAGTCGTTCCCGGCACCGCCTGCCGATACAGACGGCTCTCCCCGCGCGCGTGCCGGCCTCCCGGCAAAGGGCCGCACCACGCACACGTCGATGTCCCCGCTGCCCGCGATCACCCGGTCGGTCAGCCCGCTCTTGCGGAAGAAGCGTTTGCGATCCGACTTTCCCACCACGATCTGGCTCACGTTCCTGTCGCGAGCGACTTCTAAAAGAGCAGCGGCCACATCATCGCCGGTGACATGCACGACCTCCCCGCCAAGCTTCCTCACCAGCGCGAGCCCGCGTGCCAATAGCTCCTCTTCGTCCGGCCGCAAGGTCCGCACCCCTTCCACCCACACGCCGATCCACGGGCATCCGATCCGCGCCGCGGCGCGCCGCGTCCAGCGCACCAGGCTCTCCGAATAGGGCGTGGGCGCGACCCCCACCAGCAACCGCGCATTCGTCTTCCACGGACTGGAATCCCGCCGCGCACGGCGGAGGTCTTCCAGATCGCGGTCCACCCGTTCCGCCGTGAAGCGCAGCGCCATCTCGCGCAACGCCGTCAGATTGCCCTCGCGGAAAAACCCCTCCGCCGCCGCGTTCGCCCGCTCGCCCAGATAGACTTTCCCCTCCCCCAGCCGCTGCAAGAGCTTCTCCACACCGAGATCCACCAACTGGATCTCGTGCGCGAGATCCAGAATCGAATCCGGCACCGTCTCCTGCACCGCCACCCCCGTGATCTGCCGGACGATGTCCACCTGGCTTTCAATGTGCTGGACATTGACGGTCGTGCAGACGTCGATCCCCGCATCGAGCAGTTCCAGCACGTCCTGGTAGCGCTTGTGGTGCCTGCTGCCCGGCGCGTTCGTGTGCGCCAGCTCGTCCACCAGCAGGAAGTCCGGCCGACGCGCCAGCGCCGCGTCGAGGTCGAATTCCTCTAACAGATGCCCCGCGTGCTCCAGCTTCCTGCGCGGCAACAACTCCAGTCCCTCCAGAAGCGCCGCCGTCTCCGCACGCCCGTGAGTCTCCACCACCCCGGCAAGGACCCGCACACCCTCGTTCCGCCGCTGCCGCCCCAACTGCAGCATCGCATAGGTCTTCCCCACCCCGGGACACATCCCCAGAAAGATGAAGAGCCGGCCTGAACGGCGGCCCCGTTCCTCGCGCTGCACCTGCGCGAGAAGGGCATCGGGATCGGGTCGGAACTCGTCGGTCATCGGCTTGGAATTTCCTCAGGCTGCCTCTGGCTCACGCTCATCCTAGCAGATCGCCTCGCCGGTCAAGGGCCGGCATCGAGGGCGATGTTCAACTTCGCCAGGCTTGCCCGCTCTCCTCCCACCGTGCGCGAGGGATGCGGCTGCGCCGCCTTGTCGATCAGCTTGTTGATCCGCTCTTTCATCGCCTCATCCCCCTCCCGCTCCCGGACGATCCGCTCCACTTGCTCCCTCGCCGCGGTCACGTCGATCCAGACCACGCCCTGTTCGTCCGGGGTCGCATCCTGAGCCTGGAAATACCGCGGACCGGATTGCGATTCCACCAGCCGCTCCATCGCAATCTTCTTCTCGTCCGGAAGCGGCTCCGCATTCTCCCGCATGAACCACCAGGCGACACCCAGTCCGCCCAGGATCAAACCGGCAAGGAAGATGCGGAGCGGGGATTTCATCGGGCGGTGGCGTCGAGCGCGAGGTTGAGCTTCACCACATTGACACCCGCATCCCCGAAGATGCCGAGATCCGGGTGATCCGTATGAGCTTCAATCAGCTCGCGGACTTTTTCCACCGGAAGATTGCGGGCCCTCGCCACGCGCTCCACCTGGAGCGAGGCATTCGCCGGACTGATGTGCGGATCCAGGCCGCTGCCGGAAGCGGTCACCGCATCCGCCGGGACTTCACGGTCCAGAGCCAGCCCGTTCGTCGTCCGATACGCCGCGACCCGCTCCTTGAGCAAGTCGGCGAGCTTTTGCGAGGTCGGGCCGAGATTGCTGCCGCTGGAACTTGCGGCATCATAGCCGTTCGCACCCGCCGCCGAGGGCCGTGGATGGAAGTACTTCTCTCCCGTGAAGTTCTGCCCGAGCAAGGCCGATCCCACGATCTTCCCGCTGCTGTCCTTGATCAGGCTGCCATCCGCCTTCTCGGCGAATGCCGTCCGGGCGACTCCCGTCACTACCAGCGGGTAGGCCGCGCAACAGACGATGGCAAGGATCACGGTCGCGCCGACCGCGCTGCGGACTTCAGAAACGAATGCATTCATGGTTCAGACAAGGTGAAGGGTGGAGACGATGAGATCGACCGCCTTGATTCCGGCAAAGGGCAGCAGCAGGCCACCGAGGCCATAGACGAGCAGGTTGCGGCGCAGCACGGCCATCGCGCCGAGCGGCTTGCAGGCCACGCCTTTCAGCGCGAGCGGGATGAGCGCGATGATGATGAGGGCGTTGAAAATCACCGCGCTGAGGATGGCGCTCTGCGGCGAGGCGAGCTTCATGACATTGAGCGGAGCGATCGCCGGGAAGGTGACCATCAGCATCGCCGGGATGATCGCGAAGTACTTCGCGACGTCGTTGGCGATCGAGAACGTTGTTAGAGAGCCGCGGGTCATCAGCAGTTGCTTTCCGATTTCCACGATCTCGATGAGCTTGGTCGGGTTGCTGTCGAGATCCACCATGTTGCCGGCTTCGCGCGCGGCCTGGGTGCCGCTGCTCATC
>CAMLOZ010000061.1 GCA_946481625.1 uncultured Haloferula sp.
CCCGGCATACCGCATCGCCATTGGTCGAGTTGGCATGGGTGGCAGCGGCATCTTCGGCGAAGTGCCGGAATGCCTCGCTGTCTCCGTTCTCCACCAGCACCACGCCACAGGCCTGGATATCCAAGGTTACCGCTCCCCACGGATCGAGCTTGTCGATCTCCATGAGCCAGGAGAAGCGCTCCGATGCCTCCCGCCAGCGCCCTTGGAGCGCCAGCCACTCGCCGACCGAACGCAGTGCCGTCACGCCGTCCAAACTCGGCCGCTTCGGACGCTCCTTCATGGCCTCCAGCGCCTTCGCCGCGCCCTCGTGATCTCCTTGCCGCAGGAGGATCACCGCCTCCGTGAGCTTCTCGCGGGATTCCGCCTCCTGCCTCAGCACCGCCTCGTTCGCCAGCGCCCTTTCCGTGACTCCCCGCAACTCCGCTTCGTTCGCCAGCGCCTTTTCTGCGACTCCCCGCAGCTCCGCCTGGTGCCGCTCCGCCTCCGTCGCCTTGAGATAAAGCCACGTGGAGGCGCCCAGTCCGGCGATCAACACCAGTGCGACCGCGGCACCCGAGAGAAAGACGATCGTGTGCCGCCTCACCAGCTTCCGCAGCAGGTAGAGCCGGCTGGGAGGGCGGGCAAGTATCGCCTCATCCGACAAGTACCGCTGCACGTCCATCGCAAGCCCGTTTGCGGTGTCGTAGCGGCGGGTGCGGTCCTTCTCCAGAGCCCGCATCACGATCCAATCCAGATCTCCCTTGATCTGGGAAAGGAGGCGGGCCGGTTCGGTATGGCGCTTTTCCGCCGTCGCCTTCAACTCCTCGGCACCCAGCGCGGCCAAGGCCGTGGAGGGTCGCAGCGGGTCCCTGTCCTTCAAGATCCGGCGCATGCCTTCCGGGCCGGAGAGGGAAAGTTCCTTTCCATCGAAGGGCGTACTTCCGGTCAGCAATTCATAGAGCAGGACACCCAGGCTGTACACATCGCTGCGCGTGTCCACGTCGATGCCCCGGAGCTCCGCTTGCTCGGGACTCATGTAGGCTGGCGTTCCGAGCAGTTGCTCGTGGTGGGTGTGCAAGGTTTCTTCCGTCAGCCGCCCCTCGATGGCCTTCGCGATCCCGAAGTCGATGACCTTCGGAACCGGTACGCCGTCATGCATCGCCACCAGCACATTGGACGGTTTGATGTCCCGGTGGATGATGCCCTTCTGGTGGGCGTGCTGGATCGCCTTGCACGCCAGGATGAAAAGTTCCAGCCGCTGCCGGAGATCGCTGCGGTTCGTATCGCAGAATTCGGTGATCCGTGTCCCGCGCACCAGTTCCAGCACGAAATACGGCCGGCCCGTGTCCGTCGCGCCCGCGTCCAGAACCCGTGCGATGTTCGGATGATCCATCATCGCCAGGGCCTGCCGCTCCGCGTCAAACCGCGCGATGACGCTCCGCGTGTCCATGCCAAGCTTGATGACCTTCAACGCCACCAGACGCTTCACCGGCGCCTCCTGCTCCGCCAGATAGACGACCCCGCAGCCCCCTTCGCCCAAGCACTGCATGATCGTATAGCGGTCGATCTTCTTGCCGATCCTTTCGTCTGCCGGCTCGCCGTTCACCGCCCCCGCGGGAACCGCCTCGGGCAATTCGTCCGCGTTCAGGACAATGGCCGTATACCCGCGGTCGATCCACCGGTCCGCGTCCTCCTGCGATGCCAGCATCTCCTCGACGACGGCGCGCAAGCCGGGATTGTCGATGCAGGCCTGGTCGAGAAAGACTCTCCGCTGGTCCGCATCCGTGACGTGCAGGGCGGCGAAGAACACCGAGTCTTCCAGTTGCTTCGCTGCTGACATTTGAAACTTGTTTGATGAAACACGCGCCGTTCGCGACGAAATCCTGCCAGAAAAAACCGGATCACTCCTGAGGCCGGACCCAGCGGAACAAGCGGGCCTTGGCGCAGACCCATTGACGGTACACGGTGCGTTCGCCGATGCCGAGCGTCTCCGCGACCTCCTCGTTGGTCAGCCCGCCGAAGAATTTCAGCACCACGATGCGGGCCTGCTCGGGGTCCTCGCGCTCCAGTTTCTCCAAGGCCTCGTTGATCAGCAGCAGATCCTCATCCGGAACCGTCTCGGCAATCTCAACCTCACCGATGTCAATGCGCTGACATCCTCCGCCCCGCTTCTGCCGCGCCTTCCGGCGGGCGTTATCGACCAAGATCCGGCGCATCGCGTCGGCCGCCGCGCCGAAGAAATGTCCCCGGTTCTGCCACGAACGGTCGCCCGCGGCGGACAACTGGAGCCAGGCCTCGTGAACGAGTGCCGTGGCCTGCAACGTCTGCCCGGCAGCCTCTTGCGCCATGCGGGCAGCCGCCAGCCTCCGCAAGTCGTCGTACACCAGGGACAGCAATTCCTCGGACGTACGGTCGTTCGCCCGCAAGAACATGGTGACATCGCTCATAGCGCGATGGAAACTACACAAGAAAGCAAGGCTTGGCGAATACGAGTTCGGATCTGTGTTTTCGCCAAACGCCGCATCGTTCGGTCTTCAAAAAGCGAGAACCAAAGCCGCCTGATGTCCGTAATACTGACGTCAACGGTTCTTGAAATCCTCACAACCCTTCAAGGGGAGAGTGGTCGGGGCGGCCAGATTCGAACTGACGACATCCTGCTCCCAAAGCAGGCGCTCTACCAGGCTGAGCTACGCCCCGGACGGGCGGGACCATCCGCAAGCAGCCCCCTGCTGGCAAGGCGAAAGCCCGCACGCGGGAGGATTAGCGCCGGGAAGTCCATTCCACGCTCGCATAACGCTCCGCGGCGATCGCCGCGATCACTGTTTCCGGGGGGCAAATGGCCGGGGAAACCACTTCGAGCGCGAGGGCGGCGGCCAGGCTCTCGGCCACGGGCGGGGAGGAGGCCACCGAGCCCTGGTGAAGCAGGCCGCGGGTGGTGCGCCGTTGCCCGGCACCGGCGATCTTGCGGCCCGCCGGATCGAGCACGTCGTACTCGACCGGCCGGATGAAGCACTCCCCCCCGGCGGCCGGTGCCGCCGGCCCGGCGAGCCGGGCGCTCTTACCGGCACCTTGCAGCGCGGATACGACGGCCGAGTGAATGACGCGGTAGCTGCCGGCTCCACGGGCTTCCGCCAGCTTCTCCCCCCGCGGGACGAAGAGCGTGTAGGTCCAGTCCGCGCGATGGTCAACGATCCCGCCTCCGGTCCAGCGCCGGACCCAGCGCAGGCCGTTCGCAGGAAGGTCGGCGCATTTCACGAAGTAACCGAAGCTGCCCCAACCGGGCTCCCAGCGGTAGGAACGCAGGACCGGCAGGTCCGATGTTTCCGCAAGCCACTGGTCCACCGCCATGTTTCCGGGACCGTCGCGCTCGACGGGATCGATCCAGAGCTGGAGCAGCGGGAGCACTGCGGGAGGCTGGTGTTTCGCCCTCGTTTTGCAAAGCAGAACAAACCCTTGCATCCCCCGCCCTGCCGCGCACTTTCGGGGGCATGTCCTTCACGCCCAAGCCGCATGCCGCGCTCCTGATCGTGGGGCACGGCTCGACGGAAAACCCAGACTCTTCCACACCCTACTTCGAGCACGCGGATGAGATCCGCTCCCGCGGCCTGTTCGGCGAGGTGCATTGCTGCTTTTGGAAGGAGGAACCCTCGATGCGCGAGGCGGAGTACCTCATCGAGGCGGAGGAGGTGTACGTCGTGCCGGATTTCATCAGCGAAGGCTACTTCACGCAGGAGGTGATCCCGCGCGAGTTGCGGCTCGAAGGTCCCAGCACCCGCCGCGCCGGAAAGACCTGGCACTACACCCTGCCGGTGGGCGTGCACCGCTCGATGACCGGGCTGCTGCTCCAGCGCGCGAAGGAGGTGGCACCGGAGGCGGATCCCGCGCAGACCACGCTCTTCATCGTCGGCCACGGTACCGGCCTGAACCAGAACTCGACCAAGGCGGTCCGCGACCAGGCCGACCTGATCAAGTCCTCGGGCGCGGGCTATGCCGACGTGCTGGACGCCTACATGGAGGAGCAGCCGTTCATCGCGGAGTGGGACAAGCTCGCCGCCACGCCGAACGTGGTGGTGGTGCCTTTCTTCATCGCGGACGGCCTGCACAGCTATCAGGACATCCCGGTCCTGTTAGGGATCGAAACCGAGCCCGGCGAGGCCGCGAGCCAGCGCGAGGTCTTCCGGCACAATCCCCATCACCTGCGCGGCAAAACGCTCTACTACTCCTCCGCCATCGGCACCGGCCGGAACATGGCGGAGGTCATCCTCGACCAAGTGACCGACTTCGATGCGAAACACCATGAAGCTCGCTGAACGTCTCGCCGCCGCCATCGCCGGAGGCGTCCGCCGGATCGGCCAGGTATCGATCGAGCCGGGAAAAGGCGGCCATGGATACCTCCTGCGTCACATCGACGACGAGGGAATCGACCCCGGATCGCTGGAGGTCCACGAGGATCCCGAAATGGCCCGCGCCATTTCCACGTGGGCGGACGACGGCCACTACCGCTTCACCAAGGGCGAACTCTCCCTGGTGCGGGGATGGATGCTGGTGCTCGCCTCGGCCGGGCAGTTGAAGCAGGCCCTGGATCTCTTCTATCCCGCCGGGGTCGGGCTGTGGTTCGCGCAGCAGGAAGGCAGGATCGAAGTCGAGCATCTCCGCACCAAACTCAACCGGCAAACCGGCATGTACCGCTTCGCCCGCAACCTGAGCGATGCGGGCGCGCAGCAGCTCGTCACCGAGGTCTGCGGTCCGGGCAATTGCTGCGTGAAGAAGATCCTCTGGAGGATCGACGAGACCACGCCGCTCGAAGACAGCGAAGCAAGCCGCTACGACGGCGTCGTGGGAGACATCGACCGCGCCGCCGCCATTCCCCTGCTCTGCCGCGAGGCCTGCAACCACTTCGTCGCGGAAGCCCGCAAGGCTTCAAAGGCGGAGGCCGATGCGGCGAAGCAAGCGGGCTAGCGTGACTGGTGAAGAAGCGTGGCCGCTTGCATCGGGCCTGGCTGCTAAAGGAGCTCCTCGTTGATGTCGGGCTTCTGCGGATCGAAGCCCTTTGAGTAAGAGAAGAGGTCCTTGTGGCAGTACTCGGCGAACCTTTCCTTCTCCGCGGGCTTCAGACGGTTCCAGATGGCGATGTTGAGACTTCGCGCGACCTTCATCATCATCTTCAGCGTGAGCTTCCTCCCGCTCTTCGCCCGCTGGACCTGCTTGTGCGTGAGCTGCTCGGGAGAGGCTTCCACCAGGTCGTGGTTCTCGAGCTTCCAGTGCTCCATCACCGCCGCCAGCGGCTGCGGTCCAAACTCCCTGTCGGTGTCTTCGGTCATCGGCGGTTCTCGTGTTGGTGAGGGCGTGGATCCGGCGCGCCCTTCGTTCACGCCGCGGGTGTGGCACGAAGCGGGCCGGAGGGAAAGCGGAAGCTTTACGAATCCCGGCAGCCGCTCCCGCTAGCGATGCATCTTTTCCCGCTCCTCCCGGATCACGGCGAGGGCATCGTAAACCGCGAACGCGACCACGAGAACCCCGAGGACGCCGCAACCGGCCCACCAGAGGAAAAAGCGCCAGATGTCCTTGCTCAACCAGACGGGAATCACCCACAGGCCGATCGCAAACACCGCCAGCAGGAGGAAAAGCAGCTTCCCGATGAAACGCCGGCGCAGGTGGCGGTCGCGGAGGATTCCACGGGCGATGCCCTTGTTGGCAGACCACCGGGATGCTGGCTTCTCGCTCATCACGGAAAAGCCTCCGACACTTCGCCGGGCGGGGCAAGAACGGGATGCTCAGGCATCCCTGGCCTTGATGCGGTCGAGAAAGGCATTCCCAAGGATGAGGGTCGGAATCGCGAGGGCGGCGAGTTCCCAATAGAACCAAGGGATCGGACGCACCCGGATGCTTGCCAACACCTCCTTCTGCAAGGTCCGGCCCATCTCCCCGAGATCGATGTTCACCGTGGGACCCTCGGAGGAAGGGGGCTTCGACATGCTCTCCGGGATGGCTTTCTCCGCCGGGAAACCGAGCGATACTTGTATCAGCAGGCATGCCAGCGCCACGGCGCACAAGGCACCGCAGCCGCGGTCCAGATCCTTCCGCCCGGCGATCAGCGAGGCGAAGGACATCAGCAAGGCCCCGAGGATCGCCACCAGCGCCACCGCTCCCAAATAGGAATGCCCGAGCGACTCGCCTTCGTCGGAGAATTTGATCTGCTTGTCCTTGGCGGAATTCGACGCGGTCGCGGAGCCGATGATCATTTGCACGCCCGTTTGGGTCGCCATGCGCTCGCCGCGGCATTCGATGCTGACCCAGGGCAGGAAAAGGAAAACGAGGGCAGCAAGCGCGGAGACAAGATTGAGCTTGGGGATCACCGTAACAGTTAGATCATGGCGCGTGGCGGTGGCAAGGATGCATCAAAGCTCCGGCAGGTGAATGATCCCGCGGCGCAGGGCCACCGTGACCGCTTCCGTGCGGTCGCGGACATGCAGCTTGCCCAGGATGTTCTTCACGTGCGACTTCACGGTTTGCTCGGAGATGCCGATGGAGGCGCCGATCTCCTTGTTCGCTTCGCCGAGGGCGAGATGGCGGACGATCTCGCGCTCGCGGGGCGAGAGGATTTCACCGCGCTGGCGTGCGGCGAGATGGCTCTCCACCTCCGGCGGGATCCAGGTCTGGTCCTTCATGAGCGCGTGGATCGCGGGCACGACCTGATCGCCCGAGCTGTGCTTGAGCAGGTAGCCGGAAGCCCCGGCATCGAAGGCGGCGTAGATGTCCTCGTCGCCTTCGAAACTGGTGAGGACGAGGATGCGGGCATCGGGGGATTTCGCGCGGATGGTGCGGATCGCCTCGATGCCGCCCATGACCGGCATGCGCAGGTCCATGATCACGACATGCGGTTGGAGGCGCTCGTACATGTCCACGCCTTCCACGCCGTTCACGGCCTCCGCGATCACGATCATCCCCGGTTCGCGGCGGATCAGGCTACGGAGGCCTTCACGGACTACGAAGTGGTCGTCCACCACCAGGACTTTGATCGGTTGCGGCGTGTGCAGGCTCATCTCGGGTTGCTCTCGTTCTGGGTTGCAAGGGGACATCGACGGTCACGATGGTGCCGCCCGCGGGATTCGGAAGGGTTTGCAAGGAGCCGCCGATGCGGGCGGCGCGTTCCTGCATGCCGGTGAGACCGAAGTGGCCCCGGCCGCGGGTTTCCTTCATGCCGCTCCCGTTGTCGGCCACCGAGAGGCAGGCGCGGCTTTCGGTGATGGCGAGATCGATCACGAGTTGGGTCGCATTCGCGTGCTTCACGGCGTTCGTGATCGCCTCCTGCCCGATGCGGAGGAGGTTGTCCTCGATCAGCGGAGGAAGCTTCACGCCTCCGCCGCTGCGCTTGAGGTCCACGCGGATGCCGGAACCGAGGACGAGCGAACGGGCGGCGCGTTCGAGCGCCTCGGCCAAGTCGAACTGTTCCAGGGCGACGGAACGGAGATTCCAGATCGAATTCCGCATCTCGGCGTGGCACTGGCGGACGAGGGAATCGGCAACATTCAGATGCTCGCGCGTTTCGGGAGAGGCATCGGCCTCGCCCTTGCCGATGCTGTGAAGCTGCATGTGGATGCCGGTGAGACCTTGCTCCAGGGTATCGTGGAGATCGCGCGCAAGCCGGTTGCGCTCCGCGGTGACTGCTGCACGCTCGCGCATCTCGGCGGCAAGGCGGAGGTTCCGGCGGGTGATGAAGTAGGCGAAGATCGCCACGGCCGCGAGACCTCCGAGCGCCGCGCTCAGCATGACGAGCAGGCGCTTCACCGTGAAGAAGCTCGCCCGTTCCACCACCTTCACGGATTCCGGGCCGGGCAGCAGGATCTTGAACGAGGTCGGACTGCCGGTGCCGTCGGTGCTCACCAGACAGATCCCGCTGAGTTCGGCCGTGCAGCCCTCCTCCAGACCGGGGATCTTCTCCCCGCCGTTTTCCAACTCGGCGGTGAAAACCCCGTTCGGCGTATTGAAGGCCAAGGTGACCTGGCTGCGCCCGTTGGCGAAGGTCGCATGCATCCGGTCCAGCATGCGTCCTTTCACCGTGACGTAGGCGGCGTGCTGGAGACCGTCCATCAGCGCCTCCGCAGGCGTCGGCCGCGGGGCCACGGTGCCGCCTTCCGGGGGATAGGAGATGAACACGGCATCGGAGAGGATCGGCAGGAAGTTCTCCAGATCGGGGAACCCCACGGCTTCGACGTCATCCCCGCGCTTCAGCTTCGCCGCCCCGGCACCGCGGACCGCGATGCCGTTCCGGCCGTCGTTGATATAGGCGACATCCTCGAGCTGATAGATCACCTCGCCGCGCACGCGGATGCGGTCCCCGCGCCGGAAGCCGGGGCGGTACTGGAAGGCATCGCGGAGCGCCAGCACCGGACCCTGCCAGGGATCGCCTTGCTCCAGTTCCCAGATGTGGAAGTCGTTCTGGTGCGAGGCGAGCACCTGCACGTCCACCAACTGCCGCAGGCCGCCGCGCGCGCGGACCGGCACCGGCACGCCGGTCACCCACACCTTCGCCGCGATCAGCTTCCCGGGGTCCAGGTCCGGAGCATTGCTCACCCGCACCGTCACGCGCGCGGAGCCGGAACTGAGCAGGGCGGAGAAGGTGGTCGGCGAGACCATCTCCGCGCTGCGGACGAAGCCGTGAACGTCCACCAGTTCGCCGTTGTATTCGCCGTTGACCAAGCCGCCGCCGGAAGAGTTCGCGGGTTTCGGGAGCGTGCCCTTGCCCTTGTGCGTGAAGCTGGCCCGGGAAATCACCGGAGCGTAAGGGCCGCGCTCGAGGACCCCCGATACCTCGATCTTGTCCCCGACCAAGGGCCAATCGAGATTCGTGAAGCTCACCTGCACGCCGCCGGTTTCGTCCTGCATCTGGAAGAACTTCCCCTCGGCAGGATCGATCCAGGTGACGATCCCGCTGGTCCGCACCTCGAGCGGCGCGAAGGATCCGGCGGTGGC
Source organism: uncultured Haloferula sp. (assembly GCA_946481625.1). The sequence goes on from CAMLOZ010000061.1 coordinate 8,953, forward strand.
GGCCACCTGGAGCTCGCGGATCTTTTGCGGTGCCACCTGCGCCGCAAGCGGGCCGGCGCTGGCCAGCACGGCGACCGTTGTCAGCAGGAAGTGACGGAAGCGGATCACGTTTCGGGTCAGTTTGCCGGGGAGGCGGAGAAGTGACCATCTCTTTTTGGACTCACTCCAAAGAGGGATTCCACCGCATTGGCCCGATGCCAACTTGCCCGGCACCGGAAAGATCACCCTCTTCCCGGCCTTATTTCTGCCGATGACATTGATCCCGCGCTCCTTGGGCTTCCTGCTTTTTGCCAGCACGCTGACGGCGGAACCCGCATCGCGGGACATCGTGGTGTACGGCGGCACGCCGGGGGGCATCACGGCGGCGGTACAGGCCTCGCGGGATGGCCGCAGCGTCGTGCTGATTTCGCCGACGAAACACCTGGGGGGGCTGACAAGCAGCGGGCTCGGGTGGACCGACCTCGGCCACAGCAGCATCCTCGGCGGTCTCGGCCTCGAGTTCTACAAGGAGGTCTACCGGCACTACCAGAGCGACTCCGCATGGACCTGGCAGACGCGCGAGGCATTCGGCAACCGCGGCCAGGGCGGCCCGGCCTTCAACGCCGGCAAGGAAATCGGATCGGTCTTCGAGCCCAAGGTCGCGGAGGCGATCTTCACCCGCATGCTGGCAGAGGCGAAAGTGGAGGTCGTCCATGGCCGGCTCGATCTGGAGAAGGGCGTGAAGATGAAAGGGAAACGCATCACCTCGCTCCGGATGGAGGATGGAAAAGAGTTCGCGGGGAAGATGTTCATCGATGCCAGCTACGAAGGCGACCTGCTGCCGGGCGCGAAGGTGAGCTTCACGTTGGGACGCGAGCCGAACGCCGAATATGGGTAAACCGCGAGCGGCATCCAGGCGGCCCAGGCGACGAAGAACCAGCTCCAGGACGGCATCGACCCCTACAAGGTGAAAGGCGATCCGGAGAGCGGCCTGCTGCCCGGCGTGACCGCGGGGCCCGGCGGACCGGACGGGAGCGGCGACAAAAAGCTCCAAGCCTACTGCTATCGCATGGTGCTCACCGACGTGCCGGAGAACCGCGTGATGATCGGCAAGCCGGAGGGCTACAAGGAGGAGGACTACGAGATCCTCTTCCGCGCGATCGAGGCCGGACAAGAGGACAAGTTTTTCAAGCTCGATCTGATGCCGAATCGCAAGACCGACTCGAACAATACGGGCGGGATCTCCACCGACTTCATCGGCATGAACTATGGAGAAGACTGGGACTGGACCACGCTCGGGCACTCCGGGCGCGATGCCCTGGCGAAGCGCCACGAGCAGTGGCAGCGCGGCCTGGTGTGGACGCTCCAGAATCATCCGCGGGTGCCGGAAAAGATCCGCACCGGGCTGGAGCCCTGGGGACTGCCGAAGGATGAGTTCACCGACAACGGCCATTGGCCCTGGCAGCTCTACGTGCGCGAGGCACGGCGCATGATCTCGGACCTGGTGATGAGCCAGAAACACTGCACCGGGCGGGAGAGGGTACAGGACTCGGTCGGGATGGCCGCCTACGGGATGGATTCCCATCACGTGCAGCGGACGGTGCTCAAGGGCATGCTGAAGGATGAGGGCGACGTGCAGCTCCGCGTGCGCCTCGGCAACGGCGTGGCGGCGACCCTGGTG
>CAMLOZ010000062.1 GCA_946481625.1 uncultured Haloferula sp.
TGCCCGTGCCGCAGGGCGAGCGGTCGTAGGCCTTGCCCGGGCAGAGCACGAAGTTCCGACTGTCCGCCAGCGTCGGCTCGGAAGGCGGGCCGAAGCTCTCGATGTGATCGATCTCCATGCCACCGGCCCCGGTGATGCCCTGCGTTCCCAGCGCTTGCCGCACTGCCCAGGTAAAGGCCGTGAGCGCTTCCAGGTTCGCGAATTCCACCGCGGGGCCCTGCTCCTCGATCAGGTAGAACCAGTTGCCACCCCAGGAAATATCGCCGCGCACGATCCCCCACCCCGGCACTTCCACCGGCACTTCCGCAGCCAGTCGATAGCTCGGCACGTTCGCCACCGTCACCGCACCATCCACGTGAAGATGCGCGACCACCACACCGACCGGCGTGTCGATGCGGTGCTCGCCCGGTCCGATGCGACCGAGATGCGCCAATGTCACCGCGAGGCCGATCGTGCCGTGGATGCACATGTTCAGGGTCGAGACGTTGTTGAAGAAGATCACCCCGCAGCAGCAGCCCGGCTCGTGGGGCTCCACCAGCAGCGCGCCCACCATCGCCTCGTGGCCGCGCGGTTCGTTGCACACGGCGCTGCGCAGCCAGTCGTGGTGCTCACGCAGGCGGCGCGCCTTCTCCGCCACCGTGCCGGTGCCGAGATTCGGCCCTCCTTCGATGACGACACGGGTGGGTTCGCCCTCGGTATGGGAATCAATGACGCGCAATCGCGGGGAGCTCATGGGTTACGGAAGCAGGTTAGCCTCAGGGTCTTGGCGAATGCGCTAGCAGCAGCCCCTGAATCCGTATAGCCTCCGGGCGTAGAATGCGTGGAGAAAAAATGACCCCAGCCGCCCGCCTCCGCAAAAGCTTCTTCGAAACCCTGGATGGAATGCCGCCGGTGGACAGCCTCTTCGACGCGGTGCCGGACATCGTTTTCTTCGTGAAGGACGCCCACGGCCGCTACATGGCGGTGAATGGCACCCTCGCCGAACGCTGCGGCCTGCCGGACAAGGAATCCGCGATCGGCCTGACCGCCGAGCAGCTCTTCCCGCCGCCGCTGGGCGAAGGCTTCGCCGCGCAGGACAAGGACATCCTCAAGACCGGCCAGGGCATCCGCGACCACCTCGAACTCCATCTCTACGCCGGCGGACGGCGCGGCTGGTGTCTCACCTTCAAGGAACCGGTGCGCGCAAAGGATGGCTCCATCACCGGCGTCTGCGGCATCTCGCGCGACCTCCACGGCCCGCACGACCGGCAGGAAGATTTCGCCGCGATGTCGAAGGCGATCGACCACATCCACAAGCATTTCGAGGAACCATTGCGCCTACCCCAGCTCGCTGAGATGGCGGGGCTTTCCGTCTATCAATTCGACCAGCGCATCCGCTCGCTCTTCCACGTCACCGCCGGGCAGTACCTCGTGAAAGTCCGCATCGATGCCGCCTGCGACCGCCTCGCCCAGACGAACGAGGTGATCGCCCAGATCGCCCTGAGCTGCGGCTACTCCGATCAGTCCGCCTTCTCCCGTCAGTTCAAGCAAGCCGTCGGCATCAGCCCGCTGGCCTATCGGAAGAAGATGCAGGGGGGCTGACGACCGCCACGGCGGATCCCGAGCGCGACCGAATCCTGGTGGATGGCATGCGGGAGACGCTACAGGACCGTATCGAGGAGTCCGGAAATATCGTCGATATCAGCGTTTACGAGCAGGAGCGGATCAAACCGGAGGCGGACTTCTCGAAAGGCCGCTTGATCCGCCGGGCCATTGTCACGCATGTCCACACGGGGAAGATCCCTATGGGCACCCGCCTGGAGTTCACCCATCTAACCGTGGAAGGCGAACTGCGGACTCTGTTCTTCAACAACGACGAGACTGTCCGCATCGCCGACGGAAAACTGGAGATCCAGGGAGACGGTCACTGGGGATTCAAGCGTGTCGGCGACACCTTCGCGGAGTTGTTCGAGAAGGAACTCGAATCCAATCCGAGGCTGCGGAAATAGGGGATCCGCCCCTTCCCGGCACTCCCGCGTTTTCACCGGCGCGCCTGCCTCCCCCCGCGATTGAATTGACAATCATCGCGGCCTGTGGCCTAGTTACCTTTGCTTCCCCCCGAACTACGTATCGCCCGACCGCAGGGTTCCCCCTGAACCCGCACTCCGGCCCGACGCTGCGCGGCCCGTTTCCAAACCACCAACCCAAGGGTTCGTTCCGGAGGATTGGGGGATTCCGTGCGAATCCGTCCCCCCAACCACCATGAAACGAAAGTTGATTCGCTTTCCCCGCATCCCCGCAGCACTCGCCTTGGGAGCCCTTCTCCCCCTGGCGCAGGCGTTTGAACTCGATTTCGAGGGTCTTCCAGACGGCACCGTGATCTACCAATTGAGTGCGGGTGCAGGCATGAGCGCCGGATTTCCCGGCATCGTCAAGGTCACCGGCTACAGCGCCGAGTTCGGCCCGGGAATCAATCCGGTGCTGATTTTCGACTCGTCCGATCCCACCGGAGGCGACATCGATCTGGGCACTCCCAACCAGGCCTACGGCGGTCCCGGCGTGGGCGGCGGCGGTGTGAGCAACGATACGCCGCATGGAAACGTCGCGATCATCGCGGAAGACCTCGTTGACAACAACGACGACGGCCTGGTCGATGATCCGGATGACGGTGACCTCAAGGGCTCCTTCATGGAGTTCAGTTTCTCCAAGACCGGCAAGAAATCGTTCACGGTGACCATCAATACCCTGACCTTCATGGACGTTGAGACGGAGCAGGGCGAAGGTGGCACCTTTGTCGAGTTGTCCGGGCCGGGCCTGCCGACCAACCTGATCGCCATTCCACCCACCGGAGACAATGGCGTGGCTTCCGTCGAGGGCATCTCGCTTGCCGGAGTCAACAAGATGAGGGTGAACTTCAACGGCTCCGGCGCCTTCGTGGGTGCGGGGCTCAACCAGCAAGCCGAGGGTCACTGCTGGTTCACCTTCGGCGGCTTCCAGAACGCCGGGATCACGTCCGGCGGCAAGAACTTCACCTTCGGGGGCAATGTCGGACCGCCCTCCTCGGGCTCGATCAATGTGGTCGACCACAACACCGGCGACAAGTTCCACTCCACCGAAGTGCATATCGTCGATTGCTTCACGGTGGAGAGCACCGGCCCGGGCCAACCGGGCGGGAAGAAAGGCCTGGTGGAAAATGCCGCGACCTTTGCGGGGACCGGCCGCCTCAATGGAAACTCCGGCTACAACTTCACCGGGATGGTGATCGATGCCGGCGAACCGGCTGGCAAGAAGACCAACAACAAGGACTATTTCAAAATCGTCGTCACCGACCCGGACAATGGCAATGCCGTGGTCTTCGAGGCCGACGGTTACCTTGATGGAGGCAATGTGCAGTTGCATCCGCCCACGCCCTGAGGCCAGAAACGAAACGAATGACGGCCGCGGTTTTGTCCCTCTCCGCGCTCCCCCCTTGGAGCCGCGCAACGACTCCCGACGAGAGGACGCGCCGCCCCAAAACAACCGCCGTTCAAAACCTCCCCACCGCCATCCGGCCGATCGGCCGGAACGGCTCCGTCCCTTCTAACAAATCCGCCACCAGCCTTCCACTGACCGGCCCGAGGCTCAGGCCCATCATCGCGTGCCCTGTCGCCACGATCAGGTTCGGGAACTTCCCCGCCCTGCCGAGATACGGAATACCATCGGGCGAGACCGGCCGCAGTCCGGCCCAGGGCTGCACGCCCTCGAAGTCGGCTTCGGAGAATTTCGGGAAGTACGAATGCACGGACTTCACGATCCCCCTCACACGTGCCGGATTCACCGAGAGATCGAGCCCACCCACTTCCATCGTCCCGGCGAAGCGCAGGCTGCCGCCCATCGGCGTGATCGCCACCTTCGCTTCCACGAAGATCGAGCAGACCCGCGGGAGTTCCGGCGGATGCGGCAGCGTCAGCGAATACCCCTTCCCTGCCTGGAGCGGCAGACGGACCCCGACCTTCTCTAGCAAATCCGCAGTCCACGAACCACCCGCGATCACGAATTCATCGCCTTCGAAGCGCTGGCCGCGACCGGTGAGGGCGCTGACCGTCCCTCCCTTCGTCTCGACCCCGTCGATCTCCACGCTGCTGTGAATCCCGCCTCCCAGCGCGAGCACGCGCTGGCGCAAGGAAGCCATGAAGCGGGCCGGATCGAGGTGGCAGTCCTGCGAGAAGTAAACCGCGCCCGCGACGTCCATCGTGATTCCCGGATCGAGCCGTGCCGCCCCTGCGGCATCCACCACCTCCGCCTCCAGACCGATCTCGCGGGCGGCGGCCGCCACCACCGCCTCTTCATCCAGGCCTTTTGCCGTCTTGCACAGCATCAGCATGCCGCGCTTTTCCAGGCCGAAGTCGCCGTCCTCCGCCAGCTCCGCAAAAAGCCGGCGGCTTTCCAGATTGAGATCGCGCAGGAGTTCGCGCGTCTGCTCCACGTGCCCGGGCGTCGAATTGCGGTAGAAAAGCCAGCCCCAGCGCGCCAACCCGAGGTCCATCCGGGGCCGCACGTAGAATGGACTCTCCGGGTTGAACATCCAGCGCAGTCCCTTGGCAATCATGCCGGGAGCCGCCAGCGGGATGAAATGACTCGGCACGATCATACCGGCATTGCCCATCGAGCAGTTATCACCGCCCGGAGCCTCGCGCTCGATCACGGTGACGTCGAAGCCGCTGCGCAGGGCGTAGTAGGCGGAGCACAATCCGATCACCCCGCCGCCGAGGATGACCACCCGGTTCTTGCGAGGGTTCACACCGGCATGCTAGCGCCGCGGTCTTGCCGGAGTCTTGAGCAAATCCTCGGAAAACGCGGCATTCGCCGGGGCGCTGGACAGCCCGCGGGGCCGCGTGCATCATCCGCGGCAGGAGATGAAGAGAAGATTGCTTGGAATCCTGATGACCTTGGCGACCTGCCTGGGTGCCGCGGCCGCTCCGCCGCGCGTGGCCACCGTCCGGGTGGACGATGTCCTCCGCAAGCTCGATAGCACCGCGAAGGCCAACGAGGATTACAAGGCCAAGCGCGACGCGATCTCCAAGGATAGCCGGAAGACCGCGCTCGACGAGATCATGGCCGACCTCGAACTCCGCCGCAGCAAGCTCGCGGAAAACACCGGCATCGACCAGGACACGCGCAAGCAACTCCTCCGCGAGTTCATGGTGAAGCAGCAGGAGGCCCGCTCGATGCAGGAGGATTTCAGCAACTTCAGCGCCGAGAAGCAGCAGGCCCTGAATGCCGAACTGGTCGCGGACATCCGCAAGCGCCTCAACCTGATCCACGCCACCGCCGAAAAAATCGCGAAGGACGACGGCTACGATTGGGTATTAGACAGCTCCGGAATCTCGAATACCGGTGTGCCGCTGATGCTCTACGCGAAGACTCCGAACGACCTCACCGAGCGCGTGCTGGCCGCGCTCCAACCGCCGGCCGCGCCGCCGGCACCCCCGACTCCCGTCAAAAAGCCGAAGCAGCGCTGACCCCTTTCAAAACATGGACATTTGGCAGAACCCCAACACTTGGTACTTCATCGGCGGACTGTCCCTCGGCCTCGTCTTGGCCGCCCTGGCATGGAAGTCCGGCTTCTCCGCGCGCCGCCGCCTCGGCAAGGACATCCGCAAGCTGGAAAACGAGCTCCGCGAGCTCCAGGGCCACCTGAACACCCAGCTCAAGATCAATGCCCAGGGTAACGACACCCTGCAGAAGGAACTCGAAGAGCTGAAGCGCCAGAACGAGAACCTCCGCGTGAGCCTCGCCGGCCTGCAGGCCAAGCCCGGCAAAGCCGAACTGCGCCACGCCCAGGTCACCGAAAGCGCCGTGCGCCTCATGCGCGAGCAAGCCCCCGGATTCGCCCCCGCGTGGGAAAAAGCCATGCGCCAGGCCGAGTCCGAAGTGGAAGCCGGCGAGAGCGGATTGAAGAAACTCGTCCGCCGCGTCATCCCCGGCATCGGCATGAGCGCCACGGGCAGCGGCTCCGGAACCGGCGCACAGGACGCGGAGGCTTAAGTTCCAAGCAAGAAGTGCCGAGTTCCAAGAAAGGCAGGAAAGCTACCTCCGGCCCCGGGTTCCGCCTCAAAGCTCTCCATTTGGAACTTGGAACTCCCCCCCCGGTGGCACTTCCTCCACTGAAAAAAGATGCAAAAATGTCTTTCCCGGCGGTTGCCATGGGGCCGCCGAATTGTTGACTCTCATGGGGTCTTCCCTTCACCAGCCCCCAACTGCGGAGTCAAAACATGTCCAATAGTGCCGATCACGATATCCTGACCGTTCTCGATGCCGCCGGCCCGCAGTGGGCGGAGTTGCAAGCATGGAAGGCAGTCCCGATCGAATCCGCAGCCAATGGCGCGATCACCCTGAACGGTCCCGCCTTCGTCTACCGCTGGGAAAACGGACTCGGCCCGGTGAAGGTTTCCTTCTGGCCCGATCAGGAAGGCCGCATCCCGAACGGCCCCGGCCACCTGCTCGCGATCGAGCCCGGCCTCGGCACCATCCGTCTGAAACTCCCCGGTCGCGAACCGATGGTCGTCGGCGCGGTGGACCCCGTGATCTATCAGCAGATCGGCGAACTCACCGGCGAGGCCCAGTCCGCCTTCCAAGGCCAGTCCGGCGAGAAGTGGTCGCGCGATCTGGTGATCGTGGCCGCCGCCATGCGCCTCGCCGCCCTGACCCGCGAGGCGGCTGCAGCCGCTGCCGGGCCGGACCGCGGGGCCAAGCGCTCGCCGCGCAAGGACCAGCTCGTCACCCAGCTCCACGAGTGGCTGCGCCCGAACCTCGAAAAGTCCGTGAAGCTAGGCGATGCCGCGAAGCGCTTCGGCAAGAGCCCGCGCCAGCTTATCCGCATCCTCAAGGAGACCACCGGGGCCGGCTTCGCCGAGCACCTCACGATGCACCGCCTGACCCTCGCCCGTGCCCTGCTCATGCGCAGCGGCCAGTCGGTCATGGATGTCGCCCGCGCCTCCGGCTTCAACAGCCGCGAGCAATTCATCCGCTCCTTCAACAAGGCCTTCGGCTGGACCCCGCTCCAATTCCGCAAGGCTTGGAACCAGGCCGCCCTCAGCGATGCCGAGCTCGCCCAGCTTTGCCAGGTGTCCGAGCGCTCGCCGGTCGAGTGGCTGCCCGTCGGCTCCGTCGCCTCCAGCCCCGATGAAGATCGCGAGGGCGAACCGCACACCGTCGTGGTGGCGAATGCGCTGCACGAGATCGTCGAGCTCTTCTGGGTCACCCCGCAAGGCAAGCGCGCCCGCATCGACGTCCTCGAGCGCGGCGGCATGGTCTTCGTGAACCGCGACAACGGCGGCTCCTGCTGGATCGTGCGTTCCCCCGGCTCCGGCCGCGAACGCTACTTCCGCACCCCTGACGACCACGCCCTCGCCGTCGTCACCGCCGCCACCATGGAAGGCTAGGTGGCGCAGCCGCTTCGGACTGCGGCACCCTGCTCTGCCCCTTACCCATATCTCGACGATCCGGCCTTCTCAGCACCGGCAGACGACTCGGCGCTTCTCAGCCCCGGCAGGGGCGTCGGCCATTAGCCGGTGGCGTGAGCCACCGGTGTCGACGGTAAAACCCACCAAGTCCCGGCAGGGACGGCACGAAGTTCAGCAGCCTCTTGCAGCGGGAGCACTCCCGTGCTTCCCGCGGGGCGCATCCTCCCCGATCTCGCCGTCATGTCGGCATCAGCCACCGGTTGGGACTCGACAAGCAACCGCATCCCGAAGGCCCCGCGGAGAACAGGCTTTTTCCAGATTGGTGTCGGCAAGGTTGGGAAAGTGCCCGGTCGGGCTTTTTCGATGAGCGCGCCACCTCGGAAATCGTTAGAGTGGGGACATGGCGGAGGAAGTGACGACGGAGATGGTGGCGGAGCGCGGAAAAAAGCTGAACGTGCGGCAGGCGCTGTTCGCTCGCCTCGTAGGGTTGGGAAAGAGCCAGGTGGACGCCTACGCGGAGGCCTACGGGAAACCTAGTACCGCGGCGGCCTCGGCGCTGGCGAGGAGGCCGAAGGTGGCCGCGGAAATCTCCCGGCTCCGGGAAGAAACGGCGGCAGCGAGCGTGATCAAGCGGGACGAGATCCTGCGTTTGTTGGCCCTCATCATCCGGACTCCGGTGGGAGATCTGCATGAGCGGCATCCTCTCACGCAGGAAATGACCGTGAGACGGCACGGCGAAACGGAAATAGTCAGGGTCAAGGCGATGCCGAAGATCGAGGCCATCAAGCTTCTCTGCCAGATATGCGGGTGGATGAAACCGGAAGCGAACGAGGAGCCTCTCACGGTCGTATTGAAGAAGATGTGGTGAGGCAGCGGTGGCCCGCGCCGCAGCCGCCAAGCCTGGTCGGCTACCCCGGAAGAACCTACCGCAAGATCTCCCTCATCACCCGCGCTACATCCTTCGCGGAGTGGTTGCGGAGAAACTCCTCATGCCGGCCGGGCACCGAATGAACCTCGATCGGCTGCGTGGCATGCCAGCCGAGGGTGGGATGACGCGGCACCCAACCTTCATCCTCCGCCTTCACGACCACGAGACGTCCCACCTTCGGCAGGCGCGGGACGTGGACGTGCAGCGCCTCCCAGTGACGTGTGGCGCGGGCTTGCGAGGCCTCGTCAAGGGCATCGATGTCGAGGACGCTGCGGATGTCGGGGATGGCGTTGGCGTTCTTCTTGATGATGCGGTCCACGCCGGAAGTCGCGGCGCGCTGCTTCATGCGGAGGCGGCGCAGGGCGGTAGCGGAGTCGCGGGATAGCAGGCTCTTCACGCGGGAGGGCAGACGGCCGAGGATGCGCCACCAGACGGAAGGCCGGAGCCAGAGGTCGGAACCGGGCTTCTGGTTCGGCGGCATGGTTTCCAGCAGCACGAGCAGCTCCACCCGGTGACCGGCATCGGCGAGTTGCCAGGCGATCTCCGCGGCAAGGTTGCCGCCGAAACAAAAGCCGGCGAGGCGATAGGGGCCGACCGGTTGGACGCTGCGGATCTTGTCCGCATGGCAGCGCGCCATCTCCTTGATGAAGCCGAAGGTGCGCGTGCCTTCGGCGATGCCGTAGGAAGTGGCGAGGCCATCTAACAGGCGGGCGGTCTCGCGGTAAGGAAGCAGGCCCATCCCGCCATCGACCAGCGTGTGGATCCAGAACAGCGGAGGTCCGCAATCCGTCTGGCCGAGACGGATGACGCGGGGCTGGGCGAGATCGGGCGCGGCATTCGAGCGGATCTGCGCGGCCATGCCGGCGGGTGTCGGGCGGTCGAAGAGCCAGTCGAGCGGCACGGTGAGGCCGAGGCGGCGCGAGGCTTCCGCCACGAGGCGGGCGGCAAGCAGCGAGTGCCCGCCGAGCGCGAAGAAATCGTCATCCGGGCCGACGCCGCGGCAGTCGAGGACCTCGCCCCAGATGGCGGCGAGTTCGTCTTCGAGCGGGTTGCCCTTGCCGCGCGGGACTTCGGGCGCGCACTCGGGAAGCTCCCGCGCGGCGAGGGCCTTGCGGTCGATCTTGCCGCTCGCGGTCAGCGGCATGCGGTCGAGCGCGATCAAGGGCGCGGGCACCATGTAGTCCGGCAGGCGCTCGCGGAGGTGCGCGGCGAGTTCCGCGGGATCGAGCGCGGCGGAGATCGGGCGATACCACGCGACGAGCTTGCCCTCCGGCACCGTCAGCACGGCGGCGGCTTCCGCGACGGCGAAGTAGGAGAGCAGCGCGGCATCGATCTCGCCAAGCTCCACCCGGAAGCCGCGGATCTTCACCTGGCCATCGGAACGGCCGAGACATTCCAGCGAGCCGTCGTCGTTCCAGCGTGCGAGGTCGCCGGTGCGGTAGAGCTTCGAGCCGGGAGCGGAGAGCAGGGAGCTGGAGATGAAACGCTCGGCGGTGAGGTCGGGGCGCTTCCAGTAGCCATCGGCGAGACCCGCGCCGGAGATGAGAAGTTCGCCGGGCACGCCGGGGGGCATCGGCGTGCCATCTTCCGCGGCGATGTGGATGCCGGTGTTCGCGATCGGGTGGCCGATGCTGATGCGCTGCGGGCTTTGCGGAAGCTTCCAGATCGTTGACCAGACGGTGGTCTCGGTGGGCCCGTACAGGTTCCATGCCTCGCGACCGAGCTGGACGAGGCGCTTGGCGAGCGGCAGGTCCATCGCTTCGCCGCCGCAGAGGATCTTGAGCGTCGGCGAGCCCTGCCAGCCGGCGTCCATCAGCATCTTCCAGGTGGCCGGGGTGGCCTGCATCACGTCGGGCTTGGTCGCCTCGAGGCGGCCGATGAGGGCGGCGGGGTCGCGGGAGGTAGTCCCGGCTACGAGATCCACCGTACCTCCGGCGACAAGCGGGAGGAAGATCTCCAGTGCGGAGATGTCGAAGGAAACCGTGGTGACCGCGAGCAGGGTCTGGCCTTCCTTGAAGCCGGGCTCCTCCGCCATCGAGAGGAGGAAATTCGCAAGGGCACCGTGGGACACCACCACGCCCTTCGGCTTTCCGGTCGAGCCGGAGGTGTAGATGATGTACGCCGGATCGCTGGTCTGCGGCAGCATCCGGCGCGTGGATGCCTTCTGGGTGGCCATCGCGGGGTTGAATACGATGGATCTCGTACCTTCCGGGAGGCGGGATTGAAGGACGGGCGAGACGAGGACGTGCAA
>CAMLOZ010000063.1 GCA_946481625.1 uncultured Haloferula sp.
TTCTGGCGGCGTTTAGTTCCAAGTAAGAAGTGCGGGGTGCCAAGCATAGCGCTATTGCCCGCAGCGTTCCCCCCCCAGGGGAATTTGCCTTCCTTGGAACTTGGAACTTAGAATTTGGAACTTTCATCCATGGGCATCACCGACCTCACCACCGCTTCCGGGAAAATCATCTGGTACTGGCACTACCGCTTGAAGAGCCGCAAGCTGCTCAACTCCCGTTCATCGCGACGCGAGTTCGAAGGCGTGCTGCTGAAAGATTCGGAAGGCGGGCACGCCTGCATCCACCCGTGGCCGGAACTCGGGGATCCCACCCTCGCGAAATGCCTGGAGGATCTCGCGGGCCCGCGCAACCGCTCGATCGTGCGGCGGGCGCTACGCTGCCTGGAAATGGATGGCGCGGCGCGCTCGGTGCAGGATCCGCTCTTCGAGGAGCTGGAGGTTCCTCAGAGTCACGCTACCCTCGTCGTGCGCGACAAGGAGGATGTATCACAGGCGGTGGACGCCGGATTCACTGTCGCGAAGTTGAAATGCGGTGGTAACCTGCCGGTCGAGCGCGCCTTTCTGAACGCGATGGCCACGGCGCATCCGTCGCTGAAATGGCGGCTGGACTTCAATGAAAGCGGGGCGGCGGAAGAACTCGCCGGGTGGCTCGGCGATATGCCCGCGGAGACGCGGCGCGGCATCGACTTCGTCGAGGATCCCTGCGAGTACTCCGAAACGAAGTGGCGCGAACTCCATCGCAAGACACGGGTCCCGCTGGCGGTGGATCGCGAGTCGGCCCCGAATCGCACGGACGCGCAGGTTATGGTGATCAAGCCGGCCATCGACGAACCGTGGCTGCTTGCCGAGGCGGCCCAGGGGAACGGCCAGCGCGTGGTCGTGACCAGCTACATGGATCACCCGCTGGGGCAGGCCTTCGCGGCATGGGAGGCTGGCCGGTTGGCCCTGCAATTCCCGGGGCTGGTCGGGATCTGCGGCTTGCAGACGCACCATCTGTTCGAGCGGGACGCCTTCGTGGAAGCACTCGGCCCGTGGACGCCGGACTTCCACGCCGCACCGGGGACCGGCCTGGGATTCGATGACCTGTTGGAGAAGTTGCCATGGAAGCGGCTGCCCTGATGTGCCCGGAGTTCTGGGATGCGGAGTCTCCGGTGCTGATGGGGCATTCCGGGGATTATCCGGCGGACTTGCCCGGCCTGGTGTATTTCAAAACCTCCGGCAGCACCGGCGAACCGAAGTGGATCGGCCTGAGCCGCGAGTCGCTGATGATCTCCGCGGCGGCCGTGAATGCGCATCTCGAAGTCGGCAAGGAAAGCTGCTGGCTGCTGGCGCTGCCTTGGCATCACGTCGGTGGATTCGGGGTCGCGGCGCGGTCCCGGCAGGCGGGTTGCCGGATGGAGCGCTTCGAGGGCAGGTGGGATGCGGCAACATTCTCGCGGTGGGTCGAACGAACCGGAGGATCCCATCTCTCGCTGGTGCCCACGCAGGTGCACGATCTCGTGGCCGCGCGCCTGCATGCCCCCGCGAGCCTGAAAGCCATCGTCGTCGGCGGCGGTCAATTGCCGGAAACCACCGGACGCGCCGCGCGCGAACTCGGCTGGCCGGTGCTGGCAAGCTACGGCATGACCGAGGCCGGATCGCAGATCGCGACGCAGGGGCTTGAACTACTGGAAAAGCCGTACATCACGCGCCCGATCGGGATACTGCCCTGCTGGGAAGCGGCCACGGGCGAGGACAGGCGCCTGAAGATCTCCGGCCCCGCGCTCTTCCGCGGAACCTTGCGGCCGCAGCCGGACGGCTGGAAGTACGAGGAACATCGTGGCGAGTGGTTCACCACTTCCGACACCGGCACCGTGAAGGACCGCGAACTGTGGATCGAAGGCCGGGCGGACACATGGGTGAAAATCCTCGGCGAACTGGTCGATCCCCTGGCGGTGGAGGCGGAACTGCTCGCCATCGCCGGGGCGGCGCCCGGCAGTGCCGTCGTGGTCGCCGTGCCCGACGCCCGGGCGGGCAGCAAGCTCGTGCTGGTTCACGAAAATGTCACGGACACCGCCCTTTGGGAGCGGGTCTTGGAACAATATCATGCGGACTGTCCCGGCTATTCCCGCATCGCCGCGCTCCTTGGAATCCAGTCGATTCCGAAGAGCGGGCTGGGAAAGCCGCAACGTGCGGCGCTGTCACGCTTTGCGGAAGAGCGGGTGATTTGAGAGTTGCCATTCCACCACGGATGGTAATAGTTCAGGTGTCTTGATAAAAAGACCCTTCCATTTGCCGCCGCGTGGCGGTTTGACGGAGCCCGGCGGCGGACCGGTTCTTCGCTCCCCGTGATCCGCCAGGTAACTTAACCACACCCCACCTGCCCTATGATCCACCGTGCCGAGGACGTCCAAGCCCGACTTTTCGAAATCCAACACGGTGGAGGAGTCGGTCGAAGGACGAACGGAACGGGGAAAAAAGCGCAGCCGACCGACTTCGGTTTGCGTGCCCCGAATCAAGCCGTGAAGAACTTCGTGCTGGATACCAACGTGCTCTTGCACGATCCGGCCTGCCTCACCCGCTTCACGGATAACCATATCTGTTTGCCGGTGGACGTGCTGGCGGAGCTTGACCGCTTCAAGACCGAGCAGACCGAGCGCGGCGCGAATGCCCGCAAGGTGCACCGCATGCTCACCGAGATGTTCTCCTGCGCGCGCAAGGTCACCAGCGGCGTGCCCACGGAAGGCGGCGGCAGTATCCGCATGGTGGTCTACGATCCCGCCCTCTGCGCGAAGAACTCCGACATGCTCACGCGCTTCCACCGGATCTTCCCGGACAAGGAACGCGTCGATCACCGTATCCTCGCGTGCACGCTGCTGCTGATGACCCACAATCAGGCCCCCGTGGTGCTGGTGACGAAGGACATCAACATGCAGCTCAAGGCCCGCGCCGTGGGCATCGAGTGCCAGGATTACTTGAACGACAAGGTCGATCCCCGCGAGGTCTCCAGCTACGATGTCCGCCGTATCGAGGTCGACGCGAGCGACCTGCAGCGCTTCGCAAGCTCCGGCGAACTCGCGGTCGGCCGCGACCTCCACCCGGACGTGACCGTGAACGAATACGTCCTTCTGGAAGCCGGCGAGAAGCAGACCATGCCCGCCCGCATGACCGCGGACGGACGCCTGGTCCGCCTCCAGATCCCGGAAGCGCTCAAGATCCAGGACGGCACCGCCCTGAAGCCGATGAACCTCGGCCAGCGCTGCCTGATCGACGCCCTGCTCAACCCCGATATCTCGCTCGTGACCTGCTTCGGCCAGGCCGGCACCGGCAAGACCCTGATCGCGGTGGCCGCCGGTCTCCACGAAATGTTCAACCGGCGCTATAACGGGTTGACTGTCAGTCGGCCGGTGGTGGCCATGGGCGACCAGCTCGGCTTCCTGCCCGGCACCCTCGACGAGAAGATGCGACCCTGGCTCCAGCCGATCCACGACGCGCTCGACCTCCTGATGCGCCCGGCCACCCCCCTCGGCCCGCGTCGCAAGCAGGCCAAAAAAGAGGGCGGAAACGAAGGCGGCGGCCCGGCCAAAAAGCCTTGGGAGCACCTCATGGAGCAGGGGATCATCGAGGTGGAAGCGCTGTGCTACATCCGCGGCCGCTCGATCCCGAACCGCTTCTTCGTGCTCGATGAAGCCCAGCAGCTCACACCGCAGGAGGCGAAGACCGTCGTGACCCGCATGTCCCGCGGCTCGAAGCTCGTCCTGGTGGGCGATCCGGCCCAGATCGACAATCCCTACGTGGACAGCCGCAGCAACGGTCTCGTCTACACCAGGAACCGCCTGAAAGGCCTGCCTTTCGTCGCCCACGTCTCGCTCAGCCGGGGCGAGCGCTCGGAGCTGGCGGACGCCGGCGCGCAGCTCATGTGAAGCGCTGTTTTTCAAGGGCGCGGGGGCTTTCCCGCGCCCTGATTGACAGGTCGGATGGGCCGACGTTTACTGCTGCCAATGTCGCTTTGGCTCCGCGGATTCCTGCTCTTTGCGCCGGTCCTGATGACCGGCTGCGGGATGATGCAGCGGGGGAGCGGCTGGCGCGACGCGCTGGTGGCGCATACCTCCCAGCTCGGCTACCGGAACTGGATCGTGGTGGCGGAAGCCTCCTTCCCGGCGCACAGCCGGCCGGGGGTGCGGCAGATCAATGCCAACGGCGAAATCCCGGAGGTGGTGGACGAGGTGCTGCGGACCCTGGAGCAGACCGAGCACGTGACCCCTTCGATCTACGTCGCCCGCGAAATGCACGCGGTGGAGAACGACTACGCACCGGGAATCGATGAGTTCCGGAAGCAACTCCAGGGCGCCCTGCACGCCCGGGAAACCACCCAACTCGAGCAGCAATCGCTGATGACCCTGATGGAGGACGCGACCAAGAGCTTCGAGGTGCTCGTGATCCGCACCAATACGGCCCTGCCCTACACCAGCGTCTTCATGGAACTTCAGCCCGGCTATTGGAATTCCGATTCCGAGTCGCGCCTCCGCGAGCAACTCGAGCGCCAGCGGATGGAAAAGCTGGCCCGGCCGATGCCCTGAAGGCAGTCTCCCGCGGCGATGAACAAGACCGAAGAAATCCGTCTGGAACGCGAATCCGCGTGGATCGGGGATGCCGTGTTGGCCCTCTTCGCCAGAAGCTGGGTGCTGCGCGAGCGCGGAACCATGGACGGCGAATGGTTCACCCGCTTGACTTCGAACGGCTTCCTCAGCGCCTTCGGCGCACCCACGGCGGTTGAGGCGAAGATCGGGAAAATCTACCGCGAGCAGGGCTTGGAAGCCGCATTTGCTTGGATCGATTCGGAGTTCGTGCCCTTGTTCCGCAAGCAGATGGCGAAGAAGTGAGGTCGCGACCTACTTGAACGTCCGTCCCTTCGTCAAATATCCCGCCACCGCCAGCGCCACGAAGGCGATCCCTCCCGCCACCCCGGCAAGCATCCACACCCGGGAGTCGTCTCCTGCTTGGAAGCCGCGATAGATCGCCAGCGGCAGGGTCTCCGTCACGCCGGGGATCAACCCCGCGACCATCATCGTCGCCCCGAACTCACCCAGGGCGCGCGCGAATCCCAGCACCAATCCCGCCGCAATTCCCCGCCGCGCCAAGGGAATGCTGACCCGCATGAAAACCTGCCGCGGCGTCTTCCCCAAGGTCGCCGCCGCTTCCTCCAGATGCCTCGGGACCTCTTCGAAGGCCGTCCTCACACAGCGCAGGAGCAGGGGAAAGGCCATCACCGCCAGCGCGACCACCACCGCCTTCCAAGTGAAGATCACCTCGATTCCCGCCCGTTCCAGCCACGGCCCCAGCGGCCCCCTCCGCCCGAAAAGCTTCAGCAACAGCAAGCCCGTCACCACCGGCGGTAGCACCAAAGGCAGCATCGCCAGCGTCTCGACCAGTGCCTTGCCCGGCCAGTTTTTCCTCGCCAGCCACCAGCCCAGCGCGAGGCCGAACGGCAGCGACACGATCACGGCGAGGGCGGACATGCCCACGGTGAAAAGGATCAGCCTGATATCGTCGCTTGGCATGCCGGAGTGGAAGCATCAAACCGGGTTTCGGGGGTACTGGCAATCCGATGCTTGAAGTACGGGAGCCATGGTAGCTATCGCGTCAAACTTACTTCCCCGCGATCCCGAACCCCCGGGCCATGAAGACCGCTGCGGCTTTCTCCGATTTCAGGTAGGCGGCGAACCGCTCAGCCTCCGCGGCGTGCTTGCTCTCGCTGCAGACGGCAACCGGATAGACGATTGCCGGAGCATCTCCGGCCGGGACCGTCCACGCGATCTTCGCCTTCTTGGAAACTGCCGCATCGGTTTTGTAAACGATCGCGGCATCGACATTCCCGGATTCCACCGCGGCAAGCGCGGCGCGGACGTTCTCGTTCGCCACGCACTTCGGGCCGATACGTTCCCACAAGCCCGCCCTCCCGAGCCATGCTTTCGCATAAACCCCGGCGGGGACGGCAGCAGGATCGCCAATGGCGATGCGCTTGAGATTCCCAAGGTCCGCGGCAGCCTCGATCTTGGCGGACGAGTCGTCGGGCACGACTACCACGAGGGAGTTCGTGAGAAGAGGGAAAGGTTCCTTTACGAGCCTCGCTTTCGAGAGCTTCTCCATCGTCGCTTCATCCGCGGAGATGAAGACATCCACCGGAGCACCTTCCTCGATCTGGCGGGCAAGCACGTTCGAACCCGCGAAGATGGGCGTCGCCTTGCTGCCATGCTCTTTCTCATAGGCAGCGCAAATCTCGGTCACCGCCTCGGCGAGGCTGGCCGCGGCGGCGACACGGATTTCCTCGGCGCGCGCGAGCACGGCCATGGCGACCAGGGTGAGTGGAAAGAGAAGTGCGGATCTCATGGTCGGAAGCTTCTGCCAAGTAGCATCCCCATCACCGCAACGCCAGCCAGCCGTAAAACGCGGCGAAGGCGAGGAACAGCACGGTCAGCAAATGATAGCCCGCCGTGAGCCACCACTTCGTCAAGAAGGGCTTCGCATCCATGACGCCTTGCAGGCAAAGACGGATGCCCCAGAAGAGGGCGTTCGCCCCGCACACCATTTTCGCCAGGCGGCTGCCTCCCGCGAGATCGGCGGAGGCGAAGAGACTGAATAGCCCCAGCGCCAGGATCGCTGCTGCCGTGTAAATACCATAGATCCAGTACATTTGCCGGTGAAGCTTCGGCAACAACGCGAAGACCTCCTTCCAGTTCAACTGCTGCGGCACCAGCGCCGAGGCGATCAGGATCGAGATTTGCAACGCTCCCGCCGCCTGGATCGCCAGGGGAAGGGGAATGTCAAAAGGCAAGTTCATGGAGGAAATCGAAGAAGGGCAGGATGATCCGCAGCACGAAAGGCGGCGGGAAAAGCAGCGCGACGGTCGCGAGCAGCGAGCCCTGCGTGAAGATCCAGCCGCGCCAGCCCTTGCCAAGGCCGATCCGCTTCCCGGTCTTCGATCGCTCGGCCAGGGCCGCCAGCCCTTGGAGGAGGAAGAAGATCATCGGCCCGCCATATCCCGCTCCCGCCGGCACCGTGATCGCAAGCTCGTGGATCAAGCCGCTGAAGACGAAGCCCCCCATCAGCGCGGTTCTGGCACCGCCCCTCCGCAGGAGTGGAAGGAAGACCATCCGATGCGTGAGATCCCGGAACGCGATGTTCCAATGCCGACCCCAGAATGCCGACACCGAAGTCGCGGCCAGCGGCCGGTTCATCAGCGGCGGGGCATCGATTCCCCGCCAGCGCCAGAAGCAGCTCAGCAAATGAAGGCTGCCGAAGTGCAGGACGAAGGTGATTCCCACCATCGCGATCCAACCGCTGACCAGAGGGGTAAAGGGCGTCTGCGAAAGCACGATCAGCCCGATCCCGATCAAGGTCTTCGCCGCCGCGGCGGTCCACTCGCCCGCATCCGGCCTTCGCTTCGATCTTCCTGTAAGGAAGCAGCCTGCGTCCATTCCCGGCCACAGCAGCAGATAAGCCCCGAGCTTCCACCACGTTGCCTTTGCACCCTTCGCCCAGAGCAGGCTCAGGCCCTTCAACATGGCGAACATCGTGACGGCGATCCCCCACATCAGGGCCCAGCGCGGGATTTCCCAAGACATCCAGGTCACGCTTTCCACGACCCCCTCAGTCCAACTCCGATCCCGTCTGCGGGAAAGGCAAATGCCTGGGTTCATGGATTATTCATCATCATCTCCTCCGCGCTTCCCCATCTTCATTTGGGTGGCTCATAGTGCCTCCATGACGCCTCTCGAAGAGAAGCTCCAGCGCCGTGCCGTGAAAGCCGGGATCCGCGTTGCGAAGCGCCGGCACCACCTTTTGAGCGAAGCGGAACTGCGCGCGGTGAAAGTTCAAATCGTTCCGCTGTCGGTAAGGATGATCGTCGCCGTCATCGCCCACGCCATGATCATCTCGGGTGCATGCGGCTGGCCCAGCGATGCGAATTCCGTCCAGGCGCTGATGGTCGTCGGTGGCATCCTGCTCCTCCTTTTCTCCATTTTCGGCGTCCGCCGCACCATGGAGAGCATCCTCGATAACCTCAGTTCCGAGGCCTCGGTGGAATTCGCCGGGGCCGTGCTGGAGGGGATTGCCTCCGCCGTTGGTTCCGCGATCGATCTCTGACCGGGAGTGGAAAATCGCCCCTCGATTGCAATGCCTCGGGCTCACTCTGAAATGGCCGGTCGCCCGCGAGCCTGATATAAGCCACGCCATGAATCCCGCCCGATCCCTCTGCCGCGCGGTCGTTTTCCTCGCTCTCGTCCTCCTTTCTCCGCTGCGCGCCGAGACAGTCGAGGTCGAGCAGGCGGCACCCGTTGCTCCGGCGAAGCAAGAGCAGTATCTTCCCGGTGTCGCCCTCAGCCAGGGCATCACCGAAATCACCGGTGTCGCGATCTCCCCGCTGCTGGGCGTCAGTTCGGTCGGTGCCTGGCGCTACTGGCAGACGTCCGCATCCGCCCGGCACCGGTTGCCATGGTTCTGCCAGCCATGGGCATGGGGTACGGGATTCGTGATCCTCGGCCTCTGCTTCCTCAAGGACTCGCTGGGCACCGCACTCCCCGGAGTGTTGAAGAAGCCCTTCGACATGGTCGAACTCTTCGAGAACAAGGCGAGCGCGGCCGTCGCCAGCGCCTCCTTCGTTCCGGTCGTCGCGAGCCAGATGGCGGAGCACTTCAAGGCGGAGCATCCGGAAGTGGTGGTGCCTTCGGCCTCGCTTGTCGCTGCCTCCTTCGCGGGGGTCGATGTCCTGTGGCTCTTTCTCCCGCTTTCCATCCTCGCCTTCCTGCTGGTCTGGATCTGCAGCCACGCGATCAACGTGCTGATCATCCTCTCTCCCTTCTCCACGGTGGATGCGGTTCTGAAAATCGCGCGTACCTCCTTGCTGGCCTCGGTCGGTCTCATCTACGCGATCGCCCCTTGGCTCGCCGCTTTGATCTGCCTGGGGATCATCGCTGTCGCGGCATGGCTCGCGCCGTCCGCCCTGCGCCTCGCCATCTTCGGCGCCCGCTTCGCGGGAGACATCCTTTTGCCCCGCCGCGGGAAGCGTCGCGCGACTCCGGACGCCCCGCATGCCTTTACCCTCGGGCGTCTCGGCGGCCTGCCCGCGCGAACGGGTGGACGCCTCGTCGTGCTTGGAGATGGCACCACAGTCTTCCGCTATCGCCGCTGGTGCATCTTGGACGAACGCAGCGTGCCGCTCCCGGACGGCAGCCGGTTGGTGGCGAAGGGACTGCTCTCGCCCTCGCTGGTCCAGCACGGGGGCGATGCCGCGGAAGTGGAAGTGCTGCTTTTCCTGCCCCGCTACCGCGGACATGAGGAGGCCATTGCCGGGCACATGAGGTGCCACGGCGTCCGGGACCACGCTTTCGCCCGCGGCTTCGCGGCCGTGAAGGCGTGGCTCAAGGAGATGCTCCGGCGGCGCAAGGATACGGTCTCGGCCTGAGTCCGTGCCGACCCTCCGCCGGCTGGCCCGGCATTACCGGCGGTCGGAAAGGGCAATGGCGTTCCCGCCTTGCTTCGGTCCTTGCATGTTTTGGCATGGCGGGCGCTTCATGGGGGCATCCATGGCAATCCGCGTCGGCCTTCACCACCTCACCGAGTACCGCTACGACCGCGAGGTCAACCTGACGCCGCATGTCATCCGGCTGCGGCCCTGCGTGCACTCGCGTACGCCGATCCTTGCCTATTCGCTCCGCATCGAGCCCGCGAACCACTTCATCAACTGGCAACAGGATCCCTTCGGGAACTGGAATGCCCGCGTCGTCTTCCCGGAAAAGACCCGCGGCCTGAAGATCGTCGTCGATCTGGTGGCCGACATGACGGTCATCAATCCCTTCGACTTTTTCCTTGAGGAGTATGCCGAGAACTGGCCCTTCGACTACCCTCCGGCCCTCAAGCACGAGCTCTCGCCCTACCTGAAGATCCGCGAAAGCGGCCCGCGCCTGATGGAGTGGCTCGGCACCATTTCGCGCGAGAAGCGCCGCACGATCGACTTTCTGGTGGACGTGAATTCCCGCCTGAATCAGGCGCTCGGCTACGTCATCCGTCTGGAGGCGGGCGTGCAGACCTGCGAGCAGACTTTCGAGATCGGCAAGGGTTCCTGCCGGGACTTTTCCTACCTGCTGGTCCAGGCCTTCCGGCATCTCGGTCTCGCGGCCCGTTTCGTATCGGGATACTCGGTGCAATTGACGGCCGACGAAAAGGCGCTCGACGGTCCTTCCGGCGTGGAGCAGGACGTCACCGACCTCCATGCTTGGGCGGAGGTGTATATCCCCGGTGCGGGCTGGGTTGGCTTGGACGCCACTTCCGGGCTCTTCGCCGGAGAAGGACACATTCCCCTCTCCTGTACGCCGGAGCCCGCGAGTGCGGCTCCCGTCGTCGGGGGCGTGGATCCCTGCGAGAGCGAGTTCGTCTGGGCGAACGAAGTCACCCGCGTCCACGAAGATCCGCGCGTCACCAAGCCTTATTCTGACACCGAGTGGGACGCCATCGACCTGCTCGGACATAAAGTGGACGAGATTCTCGAGGCCGGCGATGTCGCTCTGACCATGGGCGGCGAGCCG
>CAMLOZ010000064.1 GCA_946481625.1 uncultured Haloferula sp.
CGAGGATCGCCGGACGGGTCAAGGGCGGCGACACCGGCGACACGGCCTGCGACCACTACCGCCGCTTTGCCGATGACGTGAAGCTGATGGCGGAGCTCGGCATCAAGCACTACAGGTTTAGTATTTCGTGGCCCCGCGTGATCCCGGACGGTCGCGGCGCGGTGAACGACAAGGGCCTCGATTTCTACAAGCGCCTGGTGGACACGCTGCGCCGGCATGGCATCCGGCCGCACGCCACGCTTTTCCACTGGGATAGCCCGCAGGCGCTGGAGGACCGCTACGGCTCGTGGCGCAGCCGGGAAATGGCAAAGGACTTCGCCGACTACTGCACCGCGGTCGTCACTCGGCTCGGTGACCGCGTCAGCGATTGGATGACCATCAACGAGATCTTCTGTTTCACCTACATGGGCTACGGTGTCGGCAAGACGCCGCCGCACGCGCCCGGCACCGTGGTCGCGCGCAAGAAGGACGTCCAGCAGACGGTCCACCACGCGCTGCTAGCCCACGGCCTCGGCTGCCAAGCGATCCGCGCTGCGGCCACCCGCCCGTGCACGGTGGCTCTGGTCACCAACTGCGACACCTACGTGCCGGTCGTCGAGACGCCCGAAAACATCGCCGCGGCCAAGAAGGCCTTCCTCGCGGAGGAACACAACGGGACGGTCATCGTCCCCGCGCTGACCGGCCGCTACAGCCCGCAGGCGCTGGAGTCGCTCGGGAAAGAAGCGCCCGACATCCAGAACGGCGATCTGGAGATCATCGGGCAGCCACTCGATATGCTGGGGGTCAACCTCTACACGGGCCAATATGTCCGCGCCGCGGAAAACTCGCGCGGCTACGAGATCCTGCCGATGCCGGACAGCTACCCGAAGATGCACATGCCGTGGCTGAACCTGGTGCCGGAGTCGATGTACTGGGCGATCCGTTCGATCAGCGAGGCGCTTGGCAGGAAGGACCTGCCGCTGGTCATTTCGGAGAACGGCTGCGCGACCGACGACAAGTTGTCCGGCTCGGGCGAAGTTTTCGATCTCGAGCGCGTACTTTACTTGCGCTCCTACCTTCGTCAGGCGAGCCGCGCTATCGCTGAAGGCTATCCGCTGAAGGGCTACTTCCAGTGGAGCTTGCTCGACAACTTCGAGTGGTCATGCGGTTACGAGAAGCGCTTCGGCTTGGTCCACGTGGACTTTGAAACTCAGAAGCGGACGCCGAAGCAGAGCTACCATTGGTATCGGCAGGTCGTCCGCGAAGGACGCGTGCTGTGAACGGGAGGCGGCTGACCTGTTGGAAGCATGACTCGCATCGATCTCATCGCCCGCCGGTCGGCTGGCGGGTCAAGGTTTCCAACTTCGGGGATGGGCGTCTGACGGCCCACGTCGAGGCAAGAGGCATCGACCGCCGGACGATGGTGCGGAAACTGGACTTCGGAATCGAGCTCAGGACGGCCCGCGGGGTCGGGATCCCGGATTCCGATTACCGGGCGCGGCGGTGGCTGTGGCGGGTCGGTGCGCCCGGTTGGAAACGAAGAAGCCCGGCGAGTTGCCGGGCTTTTATTCTCAAAGAGTGGTGCTCGAGGGGGGACTCGAACCCCCACGGATTGCTCCACTAGATCCTTAGTCAAGCGCGTCTACCAATTCCGCCACCCGAGCACATAGTGATTGGTGGGCCGCGGATTTAGGCTCCGGGTCCGGGCTTGGCAAGAGAATCTTTGGAATCTTTGTCGAATTTCGAATTCGGTCCGGGCATGCTTCCCGCTTGCATGCGGGGCTCCCGCGGAAAGCATTGCAACAAGCTTCATGGATGCCATTCGAGCCGAGTCGATCATCAAACAATTCGGGCAAGTGCGGGCGCTTGACGGCGTGACCGTCGAGGTCGCGGCGGGCGAGCTTTTCTTCCTCCTGGGAGCCTCGGGCTGCGGGAAAACCACGCTGCTGCGCTGCATCGCCGGGCTGGAAACCCCGACCTCCGGCTCGATCTTCTTCGGCGAGAAGGAGGTGACCACCCTGCCTCCCCACAAGCGCGAGGCCGCCATGGTCTTCCAGAGCTACGCCCTCTGGCCCCACCTCAATGTCGAGCGAAACGTCGCTTTCGGCCTGGAGGAGCGGAAGGTGGACAAGGCCGAGATCCGCAGACGGGTGGGGGAGGCCCTCGAATTGGTCCACCTCGCCGGCATGGGCGACCGCGGCATCGACCAACTCTCCGGAGGCCAGCAGCAGAGGGTCGCCTTGGCCCGCGCCCTTGTCGTCCGGCCGAAATGCCTGCTTCTCGACGAACCTCTCTCGAATCTCGACGCCAAGCTCCGCATCGAGATGCGCCGCGAGATCCGGCGCATCGTCAAGGAAGGCGGTCTCACCGGCGTTTACGTCACCCATGATCAGGAGGAGGCCCTCTCGATGGCCGACCGCATGGCCGTCCTGAACAAAGGCCGCATCGAGCAACTCGGTACCGCCGAAGAGGTTTACCGGAATCCCCACACCGCCTTCGTCTCCGGCTTCATCGGCGAGACGAACCTCGTGAAGGGCAAGGTCGTGGAGGTCCGCGGGGAATTCGCCATGATCGAGACCGTGGCCGGCCCGCTGGTCGGCCGTCTCACCCGCCCCGATTGGGTCCCGGAAGCCGCCGAGGACGTGATCCTCTCCATCCGTCCGGAGGCATGGCGCGTCGAGGCCCAGAGCGGCGAGAATCCCGTCACCGGCAAGATCATCGAGCGCAGCTACCTCGGCCAGCGCATCCAGTACCTGGTGCAGACCCCCGCGGGGCCGCAGCAGGTCGTCGAGCTGAATCCCCATCTCGTCCGCGATCCCGGTGAGACCCCGGTGCGCCTGACGGCCCGCCATATCGATGTCGCCGTGCTCCAAGCTTGAGCCATGATCCGCCGCTTGCTCCCCATTTTGGCCCTTCTGGTGGCGGTGGTCGCCGCGCCGATCCTGCTGCGGCGGAATTCGGAACTTGCGGCGGCGGGAAAGGCGGAGGATCGCCTCGTCATCATCACCCCGCACAACGAGACCTTCCGGTCGGAATTCGGGGAGGCCGTCGCCCGCTATTGGAAAGGGAAGACCGGCCGCACGCTCTACATCGACTGGCGCATCCCCGGCGGCACGTCGGATATCGCGCGCGTGATCGACAGCTCGTTCAAGGCGGCGGATGAGATCAAGGCGCCGGGGATCGGCGTGGATATCTTCTTCGGCGGCGGCGAACCGGACTTCAAGCTGCAGGCGGACAAGGGCCGCTTCGTCGAGCTGGAGGTTTTCACGACCCATCCCGAGTGGTTCAAGGAGGAGGTCATTCCGGCCAGGTTCACGGGGGAGAACTACTACGATTCAAAGCGGCTATGGGTCGGGACCTGTCTTTCGCAGATGGGCATATGCTACAACAAGGACACCATCAAGCGTCTCGGGGTCTTGCCGCCGCGGCGCTGGGAGGACCTCGGCGATCCTGCGTATGCGGGTTACATCGCCCTGGCGGATCCGACCAAGAGCGGCTCGGTCGGGCGGACCTACGAGATGATGATCCAGGAGCAGATGAAGCGGGTCATCAAGGAGAAGGGTGACTCGAAGGAGAGCCGCGAGGAAGGCTGGAAGCACGGTCTCAACCTGCTACAGGCCATGGCCGCGAACGCCCGCTACTATACGGATTCCGCGAGCAAGATTCCGCACGATGTCGCCCAAGGCGATGCCGCGGCCGGCACTTGCATCGATTTTTATGGCCGCTCCTACGAGGAGAAGCTCGGCAAGCGGGGCGATTCCCGCCTGCTCTGGTCCGCGCCGCTCGGCGGCACCTCGATCAGCGTCGATCCCATTGCCGTTTTCCGCGGAGCTCCCCGCGCGGATATCGCGCAGGAGTTCGTGACCTATTGCCTCAGCGATGCCGGGCAGCTCCTCTGGAACGTGAAGGCAGGGCTGCCCGGCGGCCCGCGGGAGACCTCGCCCCGCCGCCTGCCGGTCCGGCGCGATCTCTACACGGTGGAGAATCTGCCGAAATTCGCCGATCCCGATGCGCTGCCCTACGAGCGCAGCGGCGGCTTCGAGTACGACTACGACCTCACCGGAAAGGCTTTCAATGCCCTCCGCCAGATCTTCCGCGCGATGTGCATGGACCCGCATCAAGAGATGAAGCAGGCTTGGGGGGAACTCCACGACTCCGAGAGGATGGATTCCGGCTCCACCATCACGGTGGCCTCCGCACAATTCTTCGATACCTCGCATCTGACGTACGACCGCGTGATGAACGAGATCGTGCCGCTCGTCGGACGGAAGGACAACATGGCCAAGCTGGAGATCTCCCGCGAGATGGCCCGCATCTCCGAGACCTTCCGGAGCAACTACAAGAAAGCCGCGGAGATCGCGAAGGAAGGAGGCCGCCCGTGAACCGTCAGGCTGCCATCGGCGTGACGGTCTTCGTCTCGATTCTTTTCGCCGTCTTCTTCATCTACCCCGCCGTTTCGGTGATCGGGGAAGCCTTCCGAACGCCGGATGGTAAGTTCACCCTCGACTTCATCGGCGATGCCTTCCGCAATCCGGTCTATCGGGAAGGCTTGTGGAATGCGCTCGCGCTCGGCGTCGCCAGTACTGTCGCGACCTTCTTGATCGCTTTTCCCTTGTCCCTCCTAGCGCACCGCTACGACTTCAGGGGCCGCGGCGTACTCGGCGTGATGATCCTCATCCCGCTGGTGCTGCCGCCTTTCGTGGGTGCCATCGGCATCAAGCACATGCTCGGCGTGGAGGGCTCGTTCAATGCCCTGCTCACCGACCTCGGCCTGATGAGCAAGGACAGTCCGATGGACTGGCTCGCGAAGGGACGCTTCTGGGGGATCGTGGCGATGAACGCGCTGCACCTCTATCCGATCCTCTACATGAACATCAGCGCGGCCCTGTCCAACCTGGACCCCGCCATGGAGCAGGCCGCGGAAAACCTCGGCTGCCCGCCTTCCCGCCGCCTCTGGCGCGTGACCCTGCCGCTTGCCATGCCCGGCATCTTCGCCGGCTCCGCCATCGTCTTCGTCTGGGCCTTCACCGAACTCGGCGTGCCGCTGGTCTTCGACTACACCCGTGTCGCTCCGGTGCAGGTCTTCGACGGCATCAAGGATCTCACCGGGAATCCCGCGCCCTACGCGCTGGTCGCGATCATCCTCGTCATCTCCGCGGTCGTTTTCGGCATCACGAAGGCGCTCTTCGGCCGCCAGACCTCCGGCACCCAGCCGCGCCCGAAGGGCAGGGGAGGGGAGATCAAGCTCACCGGCCTGCGCGGGCTCGGCTGCGCGATGATCTTCAGCTTCGTCTTCGTCCTCGCCGCCCTGCCGCATGCGGGCGTGGTGCTGCTTTCGCTCTCGGAGGATTGGTACAAGACCGTCACGCCCGTGGTGATGAGCTTCAGACACTACATCGATGCACTGGGCGATCCGGTCGTCGTGCCCTCGATCAAGAACAGCCTCATCTACGCCTCCGGAGCGACCTTGATCGACCTCGTCCTCGGCATCGCCATCGCGTGGGTGATCGTGCGCAGCAAGATCAAGGGCCGCGCCCTGCTCGACGCCCTCGTGATGTTGCCCTTGGCGGTGCCGGGCCTCGTGCTCGCCTTCGGCTACCTCGCCCTTTCCGAGCAGGGACGTCCGCTGAACTTCCTCATCGGCAAGGACGGCAACCCCGCCGCGCTCCTCATCGTCGCCTACGCGGTGCGGCGCCTGCCCTACGTCGTCCGCTCCGCCGTCGCCGGGCTCCAGCAAAGCAATCCGGCGCTGGAGGAGGCCGCCCGTTCGCTCGGGGCCGATTGGTTCCGCACCCTCCGCCGCGTCTCCCTGCCGCTCATCGGCGCGAACCTCGCCGCCGGCTGCATCCTCGCCTTCGCCTTCGCCATGCTGGAAGTGAGCGACAGCTTGATCCTCGCCAAGCAGACCGAGCATTTCCCGATCACCAAGGCGATCTACACGCTGCTCTCCTCGCTGGGGAACGGCCATGAACTTGCCGCCGCCCTCGGGGTCTGGGCCATGGTCTTCCTCGCCATCTCGATCACCGGTGCGGCTGCCCTCGCCGGCAAGCGCGGCGGCCTTTTCCGGGTCTAGGTGCCGCCTCCCCGTTAGTATTTCCGCATTGCCCAGCGCCCTGCGATTTGCCAGCGTCCCGGACCGATGACGATGCCCCGCCTGCTTCACGTCCTTCCGGCGCTTTGCCTCGCGGCCTGCGCCGGCTCCGGCGATGACGGCTCCTCATCTTCCCAAGGTGCCTCCGCCCAGAGCCTCAGCCCCGATCCCGTCGCCCTGAATCGGATCAAGAGCGGCGACAACGGCGACGACGATTTCGCCAAGATTGCCGGCAAGTACGGCAGCGACAGCCCCTACATGCAGAAGAACGGCAAGCCGATGGGCGACTTCAAGGAGTTCACCGGCTTCAACCGCGACAACCCCGAGTTCAAGGGGAAATGGGACAAGGAGTACAAGGCTGGCGACTACAAGAAGAAGTCCTGGTGGGGCGACAAGGACTACGCCACCAAGGTTTACGCCGGCAACACCGACGCCAACTCCCTGAAGAAGGAATCCCGCTGGGGCAAGAAGAACGCCGGGGAGGGCGACAAGCTCGCCCGCGAATCCAGCGAAACCTACGGTACCAAGGACTACGCCACCGGTCGCGCGCGCGAGGAAGGTGGCGATGCCATCCAGAAGGTTTCCGACGCCGAGACCGATGAGCGCCGTCGTGTCTTCACCCGGCCTGACATCATCCCGTGGCGGCAGCAGGGGCTGACGGTCGAGGATACGAACCGGATGCTGGGGCGGTAGGATCTCGCAAGGGTTCCCGCAGACAACCTGCCCGACCGTCTTCTTCCGAATCGGGCCGGGCAGGTCTGACCCCCTGGATAAACTCCTACTCCTCTTCCACCCGGATGAAGATCCGCGTGCTATCGCCATCGAAGGGTGCGGAGATGCTTGTCTGTCCTTGCCCGCTGGCCCCCGGGATTCCGCTCGCCAGTATGGTCCCCCAAGATTGAAGGTCGCTTGACGCCGTGATTCGGTAGCTGCGGGTGTCCGCGGAGGTCCAGGTCAAGGTCACCTGCTCGTCCGCTCGGTTAATGATGCTCGAGAGGAGTTTCAGCGGCGGTGCCGGTGGACCTTCGATCAGCGACCAACTCGTCACGTCATGGGCTTCGAAGAAGCCGCCCGTGCGCGATGTGAATCCGACATAGGCCTTGCCCGATGAATCCAGCGCGTCGATTTCCGCAAGATCCACGTCGGCGCTGTCGATGGCCAGCAGGCCGTCGAAATAGACGTCCAGATCTCCCGGCAGGTAGGCCACGCGCACCACGTGCGGCGGACCTGCCGCCGAATTGTCCGTCAGGTCCCCCGCCAATGTGCCGGGGAAGCTGATTCCCATTTCGGCGAGGTTCGCGGTGGCCACCACGTTGGTTCCTTCGCGCACTTGCACGACCGCGGCTCCGGGGTCGCCGGGATTCTGGTAGGAATCGAGTTTTATGTTCAGCGCCCGGGCATCCAAGCCGTTCTCCTGATCGATGGTCGGGGATGCCACGGTGCCTTCCGGACGGTTGTGGATCACGAAGGCCATGCCGTCCGCCCCGGAGGTCGCGCCGGTCGTGGTGAACTGGAATGCGAAGGTCGTCTCGAAGCCGGCCGACAAGAGCTGGCGCTTGCGGAACCACGCGGTGCCAGACCGACCGCCTTGGTCCGGCATCAGGCGCAGCCGGTCGTGCGGACCGGGCAGCGGCCGCGTCGCGTCGGTGAGCACGCTCGCGTCCCCGATGAAGGCCAGTTCCTCGCCCGCATCGTCGAAGTCCTCGTAGCCGATGCTGGTGATCGCGGGCACGATCACCGTCACCGGGATGGATTGGCTGGTGGTCTTCCCGCTCTGGCCCGTGGCGACGAAGGTGTAGGTCGTGTCCACCGTCGGCGTCACCGTGGTGTTGCCGCTGGTAGAAGCCAAGGCCACCGGGCCCGAGCCATCATCGAGCGTCACGCCGGTTGCGCCCTTGCTGGTCCAGGTCAGCGCGAGGGGCTCCCCGCTCACCACCTTGATATCGCCCTGCACCGCGAGCGCGGGCGCGAGCATGGCCCCGGGCAGGAAGATGTCCGAGGTGTAGGCCTGCCGGGTCAAGGTCATCGGATAGTCGAAGGTGGTCATGTTCTCGATCAGGGTCCACGAGGTCCCGTCGTTGCTGCCTTCCAGGATCCACCGCACCGGATCCCGCTCGACCGCGTCACCGCCGGTCGCGAATCCATAGGCGTCGAAGGTCACTGGCTCGCCGTAATCGAGCACCAGGGAACTCTTGTTAAAGTCGAGCCACTTGGTCGTCGGTTGTCCGTCGGTTGCCTTGTCAGGCTCCTGTCCGGCCGGGTTGTTGCCGCCGGGATTCGTGGCGATTGCTCCCGTGAGAATGAGTCCCTCGTTCACCAGTTGGAATTCGCCGAGTTGGATGCTGTTGGCCGCCGCATTGTCGCGCAGCTTGCGCGGGGTGAAGCGGACGTATTGGTAGGTCGAGCTTCCTCCGGGCACCGAGCGCACCGTGATCGATGTCGAGACCGGGCCACCGGCACTGCTGCCCGAGAGGGTATAGACCGTCTCCGCATTGGTGGGTGGATCCACGATCTCCACTCCGGATTCCGCCACGGCACCGAGGCCCGGCGTGATCGCGGGCGAAGTCACCCGCTCGGTATACCAGCTCAGGTCCACCGATCCGCCGTTCAGGATGACCGCCTCGGTCGAGGCCAGGGTTGCGATCGCCTTTGCCTCCACCGGCGCGATGTCGGAGAAGCGGATCTCCGCGAGCCCCGCCACGATCCCGCCGTAGTCGCTCACCAGCGTGAACCGGACATCCGTCACACCGGTGATAGTGCTGCCGAGATCGAGGACGTCCGGTCGCTCCGCCGAGGTGCCGCCCGCTTGCTGCAGCGTGAAGTTGCCGAGGCTCTGGTAGTTCGCCCCGTTGTCGGTGGAGTAGAGGATCTGTGTCTCCTGGATGCCCCGGTCGGTGAGCCCGCTCTGGTTATGGTTCCAGTAGTAGATCGTCTGCAGGGCCGAGGGGGCGGTGAAGGTCCAGGTCAGCGTCATGCCCGCCGCCTCCTCGATCTGCGAATGCCACATCGTGCCGGCGCTGCCGTTGTTGTCGTGGGTGGCGATGCCGAGTTCCGCTTCGGTGGTCATCGCACCGGTCATGCCGCTCCCGTTGATCGTGTTGGTCAGGGGAAGGCCGTTCCAGTTCGAGGATGCCGCAGCGCCGGATACGGGGATGATTGCCGCATCGAGGGGGGTGCAAGGGGTCAGGGTCGCGAGACCCGCCATGCTGAGGATCGGGACAAGTTTCATTGGGTTCTTCATTGGGGAGCCGCCGTTTCGATCCATGCACCGGAGGTCGGGCCGGCAGGATCGGTAAAACAGGGGACTTTATTTGTTTGAACATTTGGACTGATGCGGTCAACCCAATTCCCGCGCACCGGCGGTTCGTCAGCCCGCGTTCCCCGCGGGCTCGGTATCCTATCCGCAGGATTTCATCCGCGATTCCGCTGGATGTTGATCGAGTAGGTGAAGCGGTCGCCGCGGTAGTAGTTCAAATTGAACTCCAGTCTCCGTCCGCCGGCATCCTCGGCTACGCGGCGGCGTTCCAGAACAGGCAGACCGGCGGCGCAGTCGAGGCGCAAGGCGAGGTCCGCGTCCGCAAGCCCGGCGCGGATTTCTTCCCGCGAGATCTCCGCAACCAGCGAGCTTTTCCGGTGGATCAGATCGTAGAGCGGGGTCGTCGAGAAGTCATCGCCGACTTCAAGGCCGGTCCGCGGATGGAACCACGAGATCGAATAGACCGCGGGGATGTCGTCGTAGCCGCGGACGCGTGCCATGCGTAGCAAGCGCTCGCCCTTCTTGCGGCGCTCGATTCCCAGGCTCAGGAAGACTTCCTCGTCCGCGGCCGCCATGCCGACCTCGATGGAGAAGGTTTGCACGCGGATGCCCTTTTGAAGCATCTCGCCGGTGAAGCTGGCCCAGTCCGCGAGCTTCGTGGAGATCGATTGCTTCAGCACGCGGGTGCCCACCCCGGCCTTTCGCTCGAGCAGCCCTTCCTGAACCAGGCGGGAGATGGCCGCGCGCACCGTATTGCGGCTGATGCCGAGTTCGGCCGCCATCCGGGCCTCGGGCGGAAGCAGCTTGCCTTTCTGGTGGGAGGGATCGGAAATCAGCTTCCGCAGCAGTCCCTCCACCTGGGCGTGAAGCGGGGCGGGGTCCTTGCTATCGATCGAGAGTGGCATCGGCTTGCCTATTCCTTGCCCGGAAACCGCACGATGAAAAAGCAAATGTGCGCTGTGGGTCAAATTTGTATGAACATGGATTTGAAGGAGGGCGGCGGTCGAGGTTGCCTGATGCGGGGAGAGTGGGGTGGAGAGGAGCGGGCTACGATCCCTCCGGGATCGATGTTCGCGCGGCCTTGTTTCCGGGGGTGGTCGCTTCGCTCGACCCCCGGCTACCGTGCTGTGATCCCTTCGGGATCGGGGGAAGGGACCGGTGAACGGATGGCCGCAGGGGTGGCT
>CAMLOZ010000065.1 GCA_946481625.1 uncultured Haloferula sp.
CTTCAGGTAGCCGTAGAGTTCCCCGTAGGTCTCCCGCATCGGTTGGACGAGGGCCGGGTTCTGCGCCAGCGCCGCGAAGACCGAGGAGTAGCTGCGCCGCAACTCCTCCGTCCAGGCCTGCGCGTCCGTGAAACAGTTCAGCAGGAGCCCCCGGACCATCCTGCCCGGCCCCGGCGAAACGCTCTCATACGCGGACATGAAATGAGTCCGCCAACCCTCCGCCGCCCGCCGGACCATCGATTCGATCAGTTGATCCTTGTTCGTGAAGTAATGCAGCAGCCCGCCCTTGCTCACTCCCGCCTCCGCCGCCACCGCGTCGAAGGTCAATTTCGAGACCCCCTCCCGCACCGCCACCGTTTCCGCCGCGTCCAGCAATTGGTCTCTCAAGGTTGGATTCACTCGTGTCATGCCGCGGGCGCAACCTACCGTCCAGACGGTCGGAGTCAAACCGTCCAGACGGTCGGACTCATTTTTTAATGTCATGCCCATCCTTTCCCTACGACGAACCGGTCCGCCCGCACGTGACAGGAGGTTACAAGTTTCTGACGATTTCCGGAGCCCGCGTTGACGAACTAACGCGCCTTGGCCAGCCTCAGCGGGTGGTCCGGCCGAGCGCCGCCTCATGAGATCCAATGCTCTACTCCCGCTGGCAGGACATCCTCGGCAAGCATCGCGATCGCCTCGCCGTGATCGACGGCGAGGACCGCTGGACCTTCGGTGACTTGGCGGAGCGCCTCCAGGCAATGCCCCCCGCCTTCAGCCCGATCTTCGCCCGCGGCGGGGTCCCGGAAGTCGCGGTGGCGGTGCTGCGCGGGTGGCGCGACGGCCAGCCGGTACTGCCGCTGGAAAAAGATGCGCCCGATCCGGGGGTGCCACCGCTCATCCCGGAGGGCACCGCGCACCTGAAGCTGACGCCCGGAATCGCCGGCAAGCCGCGGGCGGTCTTCTTCACGGCAGAACAAATCGCCGCCGATGCCGACCGGCTCGCGGCGGCGATGGAACTGCACCCCCTGGTCCCGAATCTCGCGGCGATCTCGGTGACACATTCCTACGGATTTTCGAGCATCATGCTGCCGCTGCTCTTGCACGGCGTGCCGGTGCACGCGGTGGAGGTTCCCTTCCCCCGGGTGGTGGCGGAAGCGCTGGCCGCGCACGAACGGATGGTAGTGCCCGCGGTGCCTTCCATCTGGAAAGCGTGGCACCGCTCGGGAATCCTGGCTCACGCGAAGATCGCGCTGGCCGTCTCCGCCGGGGCACCGCTGTCGCTGGAGCTGGAAGCCGCCGTGTACGAGAGCTTCGCGCTCAAGCTTCACAATTTCTACGGTGCCAGCGAGTGCGGCGGGATCTCCTTCGACGACTCGCGGGTGCCGCGGGAAAGTGCCGCCGACCTCGGAACCCCGCTTCATGGCGTGGGCGTGAGCGTCCACGAATCCGGGAGATTCCTGATCACGAGCAACGCCGTGGCCAGCGGCTACGCGGAAGCGCGGGAGGGCGAGATCCTGGGCGGCGGACGGTTCCTGACACAGGACTTCGGCGAGATCGAGAACGGACGGCTTCTTCTCGCCAGCAGCGGTGCCGAGTCGATCAACGTCGCGGGCCGGAAGATCGGTCCGGCGAAGATCGAGGCGGCGCTGATGGCAACCGGCCTCGTGGCGCGGGCGAGGGTCTTCGGCGTG
The DNA here is from genome assembly GCA_946481625.1 of uncultured Haloferula sp. The sequence continues at coordinate 1,677 of CAMLOZ010000065.1, forward strand.
ACGAGCCACGATCCCGAGCGGGTCGAGGAGATCACCGCGATGGTCGAATTGATGGGGGGATCGCTGGACGAACTCCGTCAGGCCGCCGTCGCGGCGCTGGCTGGCTGGGAATGCCCGCGGCACTGGGTGACGGACGCCGGGGAGGACGCTTGGCGGATCGGAAGGGCGGACCTGAAGAAGCGCTACGCCTCCTGACCGCTGAGCATGATCTTCGCGGTTGCGAGAGACCGCTCGCCCACGCTCACTTCGCCGGAGACTTGGATCATCCCTCCGAGACGGCCTTCCACCTCGGCGCGGATCGTGAGTGTCTCGCCGGGGCGGGCCGCACCGAGGATCTTCGCGGCGCGGACGCCGGTGAGGAGAAGATTCTCCAAGGGCGGGATCGCGGGGTCACTCTGGGCTACCACGCCGCCGAGCTGCGCGATCGCCTCGATGAGGATCACGCCTGGGATGAGGGGGTTCCCCGGGAAATGGCCGGCGAGGAAGGGCTCGTCACCCCGGACCCGGTAGCTCGCCGTGGCGGATTTGCCGGGATCGAGCGCATCGAGGGTATCCACGAAGCGGAATTCCGGTCCGTGGGGCAGGGCGGCAAGCGGATCGTTCACGGCGGCATCCATCCCGGATGCCCGCAGACTGGCAAGCTGCATGCTCGTTTTTGCAGAGGAATTTTAAATCGACCCGAACCATCACGACCGGTTAGACTGAAGGCGCGTTCCCTCCCATGCCACCCGCCGAGACCCGAACCCTGACCGCGCCGCCGCAAGCCGCGGCCACCCAGCCAAAACGCGGGTGGCGCTGGGCTTGGGATGTCATGGCGACACTCGGGGCCTTCGCTTACTGGGGGATATTCGGGCTGCTTTTCACCCTTGTCTCGATTCCGCTGATCCTGGTGCTGCCCTGCCCGGTGGCGAAAAAGCTGGGCCGCGGGATGTTGCACCGCGCCTTCCGGGTTTTCGTCGGCTACCTGAAAGTCACCGATCTGGTGCATGCGGATCTCGCTTCGCTCGATGCCCTGAAGGACAAGAAAGGACCGGTGATCATCGCGCCGAATCACACCTCCCTGTGGGACGCCGTCTTCGTGATTTCCAAGTTGCCGCAGCCGATCTGCATCATGAAGGAATCAATCCTGAAGAATCCCTTCCTCGGCGGCGGGGCGCGGCTGGCAGGCTACATCCCGAACGGGTCCTCCGCGCGGATGGTGAAGGATGCGGCGGATGCCCTGCAGAACGGCGGGCAGCTCCTGCTTTTCCCGGAGGGGACGCGGACCCGCCGCGACGCCCGCTGGACCAACCCGCTGGGCGGCGGCTGCGCCCTGATCGCGAAGCGGGCGGGGGTGCCGGTGCGGCCGGTCTTCATCCGCAGTAACACCCGCTTTTTGGAAAAGGGCTGGCCGCTGTGGAAGAAGCCGGATCTGCCGATCCGCCTGAGCTTCGAACTCGGTGAGCCGTTACAGGTCGAGGAGGGCGAGTCCGCCCACGAGTTCACCAAGCGCCTGGAGGACATTTTCGAGCGGAACCTGTCCCGCGCCCACAAATTCCGACGCCAGGTGGCCCAAGGTTGAGATCGGATTTCCGCGGAGTTTCCCGGCTCCGCTCCTTGGCTTGGAACGGATGGCGGAAATCCTCCCCGGATTCCGCTTGTGAGTCCGCCCGCCCCTCCCCTACCGTCCGCGCGCCGCGCGGGTAGCGCTCCCGCGCGGTCGTCCCGCGCCCATGAAAGCCATTCTAGCTCTTGAAGACGGCCGCCTTTTCGAAGGCCGTGCCTTCGGTGCCACCGGAACCACCACCGGCGAGATCTGCTTCAACACCTCGATGACCGGTTATCAGGAGGTCGTCACCGATCCGTCCTACCGCGGTCAGATCGTGGCCATGACCTACCCGCAGATCGGGAATTACGGGATCAACCCGGAGGACGCCGAGTCCGCAAGCCCGCACGTGCGCGGCTTCGTGATCGGCGAGCTTTCCCCGGTCGCCTCGAACTGGCGCTCGCGGCAATCGCTGCCGGATTACTTCACCCAGCACGGCGTGGTCGGCATCGAGCACGTGGATACCCGGGCGCTGACCAAGCACCTGCGTTCCCGCGGCGCGATGCGCGCCTGCCTGACCACCGAATTGGACACCGAAGCGGCGATCAAAGCCGCGCAGGCCTCTCCCTCGATGGAAGGGATGGACTACGTGCAGGAAGTCTCCACCGAAAAGGGCTACGCTTGGCAGGACGACTCCCGCCGTTTCGCCCTGCCGAATGCCTCGACGGGGCATCTCGAGACCTACCTCGAACTTCCGCCGGTGAAGCACCGGATCGTGGCTTACGATTTCGGCATCAAGTGGAACATCCTGCGCCGCTTGCGGCAGGCAGGCTTCGAGGTGGACGTGGTGAACTCGCGCGCCTCCGCGGAATCCGTGCTGGCGAAGAATCCGGACGGCATCTTCCTCTCGAACGGCCCCGGTGATCCGGCGGCGCTCGGCTACATCCACGAGGAGATCAAGAAGTTGATCGGCAAGAAGCCGGTCTTCGGCATCTGCCTGGGCAACCAGATCCTCGGCCACGTTTTCGGCGGCAAGACCTACAAGCTGAAGTTCGGCCACCGCGGCGGCAACCAGCCAGTGAAGGATCTGCGCAGCGGCCGGATTTCGATCACCTCGCAGAACCACGGCTTCGCGGTCGATCCCGACTCGCTGCCTTCGAACGTGGAGGTCACGCACCTCAACCTGAACGACGACACCGTGGAAGGCATCCGCCACAAGGAGATGCCGGTCTTCTCCGTGCAGTATCACCCGGAGGCGGCTCCCGGCCCGCACGACGCCAGCTACTTCTTCGAGGAGTTCGCGGCGTTGATCGATTCGACGAAATAAGACCCGAGACCTCCGGACGCGACCACCGCGATCGTTGCCGGCAAGGTTCACGTCCATCGTTCCATTCGCGGTTCAAGATCATGAACACCATCGTCACCGGTCTCCAGTGGGGAGACGAAGGCAAAGGCAAGATTGTCGATTATCTCACCGAATCCGCCGACGTCGTCGTGCGAGGCCAAGGCGGCAACAACGCCGGGCATACGGTGATTGCCCGGGGGACGAAGTATGTGCTGCACCTGCTGCCCTCCGGCATCCTCTGGGACGGCAAGCTCAACGTGATCGCGAACGGCGTGGTGATCGATCCGGTCGGGCTGGTCGCGGAGATCGAGCGGGTGGAAGGCCAAGGGGTCTCGATCACGCCGGAGAAGCTTCTCATTTCGGACCGCTCCCATGTCGTGTTACCGCTGCACAAGGAACTGGATGCGGCGCGCGAGGCGGCGCTGGGCGACCGCAAGATCGGCACCACCAAGCGCGGCATCGGCCCGGCCTATGCGGACAAGATCAACCGCTGCGGCTTGCGGGTGGCCGACCTGATGGACGAGGCCTATTTCCGCGAGATGGTCACGCACCGCACGGCGGAGGCGAACGAGGTGCTGGCGAAATTCGGCCTGCCCACCTTCAACGCGGAAGAGCAGGCGGAGGAAGTGCTGGCGGCCTTCGCGCGGCTGCGCCCGCACGTCACGAACACCATCCCCGTGCTCCACGCGGCATGGAAGGCGGGCAAGACGATCCTTTTCGAAGGGGCGCAGGGCACCCTGCTCGACATCGACTTCGGCACCTATCCCTTCGTCACCTCGTCGAACACGACCTCCGGCGGTTCCTGCACCGGCACCGGCCTGCCGCCAACCGCGATCCAGGAAGTCATCGGCGTATGCAAGGCTTACACCACGCGGGTCGGGTCCGGTCCCTTCCCGAGTGCGGATGAAGGGCTCTCGCAGTACCTGCACGATCTCGGCCGCGAATTCGGAGCCACCACCGGCCGCCCGCGCGGCTGCGGCTGGCTGGATGCCGTATTGCTGCGCCACGGCTGCATGGTGAACGGCGCGACGGGCCTGGCCGTGACCAATCTCGACGGCCTCGACAACTACGCGACCCTCCGTATTTGCACCGGCTACGACATCGACGGCACGGTCCATGAACTTCCGCCCGCCGACCGCCATGCCTGGGACCGGGCCACCGCGATCTACGAAGAGCTTCCCGGCTGGCAGCAGGACACCACCGCGTCCACGTCCTTCGACCAGCTACCGGCGAACGCGAGGGCCTACCTCGCACGGCTGAGCGAGCTGTGCGGAACGCCGGTCAAGTTCGTCGGCGTCGGTCCCGACCGCGCCCAGACGCTGGTGGTTTGATTTTTCACTCCCCCTTCATTCCATGCTCGCTCATCCGCATTCCAATGCGGCCCTCCCGATGAACGAAGACCGGTCCATCCCCCGCCACATCGCCATCATCATGGATGGCAACGGCCGCTGGGCGAAAGAGCGCGGTCTGCCGCGACGCGAGGGGCATCGGGCGGGAGCGGAATCGGTGCGCGAGTGTGTAGAAGCCTGCAAGGAACTGGGGGTCGAGTACCTCACCCTCTATGCCTTCTCCTCGGAGAACTGGAACCGCCCCGCGGCGGAGGTCACCGCCCTGATGGCGTTGCTGGAAAAGTTCCTGGAAGAGAAAGCCGGCGAGCTGATGAAGCAGAACGTGCGGCTGACGGCGATCGGTCATCTCGACCGCTTGCCGGAACGCACCCGCCGCAAGCTGAACAAGGCGGTCGAGCGGACCGCGGGAAACACCTCGCTCACCCTCGTGCTGGCGCTGTCCTACGGCGCGCGGGAGGAGATCGTCGAAGCGGCGCGCTCCCTCGCCACGGATGCGGCGGCGGGGAAGATCGATCCTGCGAAGATCGACTGCGCGGCATTTGCCGCCCGGCTCTTCACCGCGGGAATCCCGGACCCGGACCTGCTCGTCCGCACCTCCGGCGAGCTGCGCGTTTCGAACTTCCTCCTGTGGCAGATCAGCTACGCGGAGATCGTGATTTTCAAGAAGTTCTGGCCGGACTTCCGGCAGGCGGACCTCTTCGAGGCGGCGCAGGAGTACGCGCGGCGGCACCGGCGCTTCGGAGCCCTTTAAGTGCCGCTCGTCACGGAGCGCAAGGTCCATGAACACCGCTCATGCATGCCGCGATTTCCCTGACTCAGCCTCTGCTTGCACTTGTTTTGCGGTCGGAACATGATTGCCCTTGGAGCAACCCATGGCCGACGCCCCGCCGGAGCAAACGATTCTTCTCGTTGATCAAGACCACGACTTTCTGGAGTGGGCCACGAAGCATTTGACCGCGAACGGCCTCCGTATCCTACGCTGCGACAATGCGGACAACGCGGTGAAGGTGGTCGAAAAGACGAGCGTGGACCTGGTGGTGGCGGACATCCAACTCCAGCCTTTCGACGGTCTCGAACTCCTTTCCCGCCTGCGCCAGACATCCCCGACCACGCTGGTCATCCTGACGACCGGCTTCCCGAGCACGGGCCAGGTGATCGAGGCGACCCAGCGCGGCGCGCATGACGTGATGCGCAAGGAGGCGCTTCCCTTCGAGCTGCGGCCGGTGGTGGAGAGCGCGCTCCAGACCGCAGACGACCGCCGCTCCGCCGAGCAGCCTGCCGCGGAAATGCCCAGCTTGGACGGCCGGGTGAAAATCATCGGCGTTTCCCGTGCCCTGCAGGACGTTTTCAAGATCGTCGGGCGCGTGGCCCGGTCGGATGCGCCGGTTCTGGTTACCGGCGAGAGCGGCACCGGCAAGGAACTCGTCGCGAAGGCGATCCACGAATATTCCCCGCGCCGGCAGCAGGAGCTGATCGCCATCAACTGCGGGGCGATCCCGGAAAACCTTCTGGAAAGCGAGCTTTTCGGCCATGAGAAGGGCTCCTTTACCGGCGCGATCGCGCGACGGGCGGGACGTTTCGAGCAGGCCGACGGCGGCACGCTGTTCCTCGACGAAATCGGGGACATGCCGCTTTCCGTACAGGTGAAGCTGCTGCGCGTGCTGCAGGACGGGACCTTTTCCCGCGTGGGTTCGAACGAGACCCTGAGCGCGGACGTACGGGTGGTCACCGCGACCAACAAGACCCTTTCCACTGAAGTGGCCGCGGGACGCTTCCGCGAGGATCTCTACTACCGCCTGAACGTCGTGGAAATCCGCCTGCCCCCGCTGCGCGAGCGGGCGGAAGATATCCCGCTCCTCGCGGAGTTCTTCCTCCAGCGGATCACGCGCAAGAACGGCATGGCCCGCATCCGCCTCTCCGCGGAGGCGATCGTCGCCCTCCAGCAACACCGCTGGCCCGGCAACGTGCGCGAGTTGGAAAACACCATCGCCCGTGCCTGCGCCCTCGCCTCTTCCACCGTGCTGCTCCCGGCGGACATTCCGCTGGCGGCCGCGCCGGGATCGGAGAAAGGCGCGCTGAAACAGTCCCTCGGCCGCATCCTCGATTCCGTGCCCGCCGGTGAGAACGCCCTCATCTGGCTCGCCCGCGAACTCGCCACCTGCTCGCTGGAGCGCCACGACGGGGATCTCAAGGAAGCTGCTTCCGAGCTGGGCATGACCGCCTCCGAGCTAAGAAAAATCCTGGCGGAAGGTAGTGCCGCCACCTTGGCGAATCCGGTGGAGTCCTGAGACTCCGCTGGCTATCCCGGGGTCGCCGCGCTAGCCTCGCGCCATGCTGTTCCGCCGCACGGTGCCCGTTCTGCCGCTGATGTTCGCGCTTGCCGCGGCGGCGGCACCGAAGCCGTCCGCCATTCCAGCTTACAAGGACGGGCTGGATGCGATGGCCGCCCATCTATGGGACGTGGCGGCCACCCGCTTCGAAGGGGCGTTGACCACGCCCGGACTCGATGAAGCCGGCCGCCGCCACATCCTGCTCCGGCTTGCTGAAACGCATGTCCGCGCCGGCAATGCGGAAGCGGCGCTCAAGGTCCTGGCGGATCCGGCGCTGGCGACCGATCCCGCACTCGCGTTCTGGAAGGCTCAGGCGTTCACCGCCTCCGGCCAATATGCCCAGGCGCTCTCTCTTCTGGACGCGAAGGCGACCGCCCCGGGGAGCCCGCACCGCAATGAAGCCCTCTTCACCCGCGCCACCCTCCAGCAGGCTCTGGGCGATCCAGCCGGAGCCCTCGAGGCCTTGGGAATCCTCGCGAAGGAAAAGGCCGCCGCCACGGTGCTGCGCGCGAAGATGGACATCGCCACCATCCTGCTCGACCAGAACAAGGCGGATGAGGCACTGACCGCGCTGCCTCCGCCGAATGCGAAGATGAGTGCCGAAGAAACGGCACGTTCCGAAGTCCTGCGCGCCCGGGCCCAACTTGGAAAGGGGGAGAACCAGGCGGCCATCGGGATTTTCTCCGCCCTGCTCCAGAAATCGGAGGATCCGGCCTACCGGAGCCACCGACACGAAGCCGCCGCGGGCTTGGCCAGGGCGCAGATCGCCTCCGGCAACCGCGAGGCCGCAACCGACAGTCTGCTGGCCTTCATCGAACAGGAGCGCAATGCCCCGAAATTCGGGGAGATCTTCCCGATCCTGCTCGATTGCTTGCCCGATCCCGTCACCACCGACGACCTCATCCTGACCCGCCTGCGCGAATGGTCTCCGCCCCCGCCGCTGGCAGTGCCGCCAGCCGGGATCATCGGCGGTTCCGGCACGCCTTCCTCCAGCGCCAGCAGCGCCGTGTGGCCCGCTGCCAGCCCGGCTCCGAACGAACTGGCCACGCAATCGCTGTTTCACCTCGCGCTCGGATTGCGCCGGGAGGGCTCCGTGGATTCCAAGACGACCGCGCGCCGTCTGCTGGCCCGCCTGAGGATAGAGTATCCGGGACACCGCTTGGTGGATCGCGCCCTGCTGGAAATGATCCGCTGGGATCTCGAAGACAACCGCAAGGAACAGGCGGAAGCCGCTCTCGCCGCGCTTGGCGGCAGTGAAGTCGAGTCCTCCCTGCGGGCCGGTGCGTCGGTGGCCGCCGCATCCTCGGCCTTTGCCGCCGGAGATTTCGCGCTGGCATCCACGGAGCTTGAGAAGGCTTCGGCGCTGCTGGATGGCGAGGCGCAGCGGGGAGCCACGTTGAATGCCGCCGTCACCCGCTTGGCCGCCGGCGACCTGCCGGGCTTCGATTCACTGGCGGCCGACCGGGGAAAGGACCCGAGGATTGCCGATGATCTCGAGCTCGAGCGGGCGCTGTTCCTGACTGCGAAGCGCGATCCCGAGGCGCTGATGGCGCTCGACCGCTTCATCCTCGATCACCCCCAGCACCCGCGTTTGGCCGAGGCCCGGCTTGCCGCCGCGCATGCCGCGCTGGACGCCGCGCGACCCGATCCCGCCTTTGCAATCGCGCAGTTGGAGAGCATCCCGGCGGAGCAAGCCGCCAAGCTCCCGCCCGCCGACCTCGCGCTGGCGGGCATCCGGCTCGCGGCGCGGGAGAAGCGCTGGCCCGACGCCGCGGCACTGGCCGAAGACTTCCTCAGGAAGCACCCGGCCGATCCCGGCGCGAATGCCGTGCGCTTCGAACTCGGCAACGCCTACTTCGAGAACAAGGACTACAATAAATCGCGCCTGGCGCTCGGCGAGGTGGCGAAGAACCAACCCGACTCGCCGCAAGCGGCACCCGCCCTCTTCCTCGCCGGCCGGGCCTCGGCACTCGTCGGAACGAGCCAGGCGCAGGAGGAAAGCCTGGCCATCTTCGACAAGTTGATCGCCGCGAACGGCCCGCTGGCCGATGTCGCGCGTCTGGAAAAAGCCCGGGTGCAGATCACGCTCAAGCGCCTCGACGCTGCCGCGGCGGATCTCCAGCCGTGGTTCCAAACGATGAAGAAGGACGCGCCGCTGCGCGTGACCACCGGCTTGCTACTCGGCGATGCCCTCTACAACAGCGCGGGTAGCGATCCCGCAAAGCTGGAGCGGGCGCTGGAGCTCTACGAGGAACTGCTTGCCGGCTTGCCGCCG
>CAMLOZ010000066.1 GCA_946481625.1 uncultured Haloferula sp.
GTTGGTTAGAATGCCGCCCTGTCACGGCGGAGGTCGCGGGTTCGAGTCCCGTCCGCTCCGCCACTCTCTGAGTGGAAAAGATGGCCGTCCTTCGGGACGGCTTTTTTCGTTTTTAGTTCGCCCACGCCAAGCGGAGCGGATGGGGCGAGAGCGCGGGGGAACGTTAGCGACGTCTTTGGCAGGCGAAGCCACGCTGGCACAGAGCCGCAGGCTCAACCTTCCGGAGCGAAGCGTAGGCCCGGGTTCGAATGCAGGAGGGAGCATCGCCACCTTCCCTCATCGGCGCAGCCGCAACTTGGCATGGTCCGGAGGACAATCCCGTCCGCTCCGAACTCCTGCGTCACGCGCTCCCAACCAATCCCTCGAGCACCCGTCCCGCCGCGATCATCCCGAAGACCGCGGTGACATGGGTGGCCGTGCCGTAACCGGCATCGCAGCGGAGGCCGGAGGGCAGATCTTCCGGCCGTTCATGGCTCACCTCGCCCTCGCAGGTGGGATAGAGCGGCGGCTCTTCGGAGTACACCGCTTCGATCTTGAATTTCTTCACCTTTTCGCCCGCTCGTGCTTTCGGGAAACCATGCTCGTCGCGCAGGCGCTTCCGCACCGCCATCAGCAGCGCGTCGTCCCGCGTCCTCGCCAGGTCGGCCACCCGGATTTGCGTCGCATCCCGTCTTCCGCCCGCCCCGCCGCAGGCGATGACCGGCACGCCGCGCTCGCGGCAGCGGGCAAGGAGCACGCACTTGGCGCGCACGGCATCGATGGCATCGATCACGGCGTCGAAACCCGCGTCGAGGAAATCATCCACGTTGCGGTCGGAGAGAAATTCCTGGCGCTCCGTCACGACGATTTCCGGTTGAATGGCGCGGAGACGGACTGCCATAACGCCCACCTTGGGCTTCCCGTAGGTGCCGTCGAGCGCGTGGATCTGCCGGTTCGTGTTGGTCACGCAGAGGTCGTCGGCATCGATCATGGTGATGTTGCCGATACCGGAGCGGGCGAGGCATTCCGCAGCCCAGCAGCCGACTCCGCCGATGCCCACCACCGCCACGTGGGCGCGGCGGAATTTCTCCAGCGCGGCCGTGCCGTAGAGTCGGCCGATGCCGGAGAAGCGGTTGAGGTAGGCGTCGCTCACGATGCTTTCCGTGGTAGCGTCGCCTGTCCGGCGCTGCAAGTGCCGGGAGATCTTTGCATCCTTGCCATCCTGTAATCACAGGAGATTTGGCAGCAGGCATCTGTTACGATAGGCGGAAGGCCGGTAGGACCGTTTGATCTGCACATCCAATCCAAACCCTCCATGTTCCTTAGATCGCTACCGCTATTGATGCTTCCCGTTCTCGCCTCGGCTGCGCCCGACCTGGTTGTGGCGGATTTCGAGGGGGATTCGTTCGCCGGCTGGAAGGTCAGCGGGGAAGCCTTTGGCAAAGGACCCGCGAAGGGAGCGCTGGATGGGCAGATGCCGGTCTCCGGCTATCTCGGCACCGGCTTCGCGAATGGGTATCACGGCGGGGACGATAGCACCGGCACGCTGGAATCGCCGCCGTTCAAGATCGAGCGCAAGCACCTCAACTTCCTCATCGGCGGCGGGAAGTTCCCCGGCGAGACGGCGCTGGATCTGATCGTGGACGGCAGGACGGTCCGCAGTGCGACGGGCTGCTTCGACCGGCCGGGCGGGAGTGAGAGCCTCGAGTGGCAATCCTTCGATGTCTCCGGGTTCGCCGGCAGGGAGGCGCGGATCATGGTCACCGATTCGCGGAAGGGGACCTGGGGACACCTCACGCTCGACCAGGTGGTACAGAGCGATGCTCCGAAAACGCTTTCCGTGAATCAGGAGTTTGCCATCACGGCTCGCTACCTGATCTGGCCGGTGACGCGGGACGCCACACAGCGGCGGAAATTCTTCTTCACTCTCGATGGCGGAAAGGAACCTTTCCTCTACTCGGACATCTGCCTCTCGAACAACCCGGATTTCTGGGTCTTCACGGATCTGGCGGGCTTTAAAGGACGCAAGATCACGGTCAAGGGCACCATCCCCGGCGTGCTGCAAGATGCCTGGTCGAAGGTGAGGATCAGCGACACCTATCCCGGCGAGGAAGAGATATACCGCGAACCACTACGTCCGCAGTACCATTTCACAAGCCGCCGGGGATGGCTCAACGACCCCAACGGCCTGGTGTGGCACGACGGCACCTGGCACCTCTTCTACCAGCACAATCCCTACAATCACAATTGGGACAACATGACCTGGGGCCATGCGACCAGTTCCGATCTCTTCCATTGGAAGGAGCAGCCGAGCGGCCTGCTGCCGGATCAGGAGGGCTACATGTACTCCGGCTCCGGGGTTGTCGCGCCGAAAGGGAGCACGGGCTTGCCTGTGAAGGGCGAGGCGCTCGTGCTCGCCTACACCGCGAACGGCAACCACAGTTACCTCCCGGACCGCAAGGTGGTGCAATCCCTGGCCTTCAGCGAGGACGGCGGGAAGACCTTCACCAAGTTCGCGGGCAATCCGGTCCTGCCTCACGTGGAGGCTGAGAACCGCGACCCCAAGATCTTCTGGCATGCGCCAGCGAAGCATTGGGTGATGCCCCTCTACTACGACCGCGACGACTACGGCATCTATGTCTCCAAGGATCTGGTGAAGTGGGAGAAAAGCTGCGACTACGAGATCCCCACCGATGGCGAGTGCCCGGACCTCTTCGAGTTGCCCGTGGACGGCGATCCAAAGAACACCCGCTGGATCGCTTGGGGCGCTCAGGGGAAATACATGCTCGGCAGCTTCGACGGCCGCGTCTTCAAGGCGGAGAGCGGACCGCACCAGCACTACTTCGGCAGTGCCTACGCGGGACAGAGCTATGACAACGCCCCCGGAGGCCGCCGCGTTCACATCGGCTGGATGCGCGACGCTGGCCCGGGCTTGAACGGCGCGCCCTTCAACCTGCAGATGACCCTGCCGATGGACTTCACCCTGCGGACCGGCAGCAAGGGCATTCGCCTCCATGCCGAACCCAGCAAGGAAGTCGAAGCCCTGCGTCAGGACACCAGGGAGTGGAAGGACCTCGTGATCGAACCTCTCGCGGTGGATCCGCTTGCCAAATTCGAGGGCGCTCAGTTCGAGATCGAGGCCGTGATCGATGCTTCATCGCCCGCTGCGGAGTCCGGCTTCCGCGTCTTCCAGGACCATGTCGCCGTGTGGAAGCGCGCCGACCAGACCTTCTCCGGCGCAAACGGTCCCCAGGCTCCGGTCGATGGCAAGATCCACCTCCGTCTCTTCGTGGATTCCGTCTCGCTCGAGGTCTTCGTGAACGGGACCTACACCAGCCGCTACATCCGCCAGACCGCCGGGACCAAGCCGGTCCGGATCGTGGCGGAAGGAGGAGCCGTACGCTTCGACTCGCTGAAGATCCACCGCCTCGGGAGCGTCTGGAAATGAAGCGGGGGAGGGAACCTAACAGGATGGCTTCGGCTGTTGATATCATATCAGGCGGGAGTTGAGAGAAAATTCCATGGCGAGCGCCGCTCAGGCGCGCCCATGCGCCGAAGATGTGTTCTACAAGTGGTTTTCCCTTGAGCAGGAAGTGGGCGTCCGGTTAGGACCTGAAGTCAGGCGCTTGGTTGAGCTGACCAGCCATCTGCTGCGTACCAACCCCATTGCTACTTGTATGAAAGTTTATTCAACCACAACTCCCGCGTTTCAAGAGGCTTGCGAGTGCTGGCTGGTGGCGAGTGTCCGGACCGTGGAGCCTGATGCCCAGCTCACGATCGAGCACTTCGAGGAGATCTCCGGAGGCTCGGATTTCCAGTCGGAGGCGTTCCGGGAGCATAACGTTCAGAAAAACCGGCGGCTGGTCTCCTGGATCCGCGCCAACGACGGGGACCTGATACTCGTGACCGACTCCGACATCATCTACGTTCAACCTTTCCTCCGGCGTTTGTCGGAGGAGCTTGGGGACGCGGATATCGCGTTGGCAGACGAAGGGCCCGCCGGAGGCTATAACATCGGACAAATGGTGATCCGCTGCTCGGAAGCCGTGGCGGAATTTTTCGAACGGGTGGGCGACGAGTTGCGCAAGGGCGCTTGGGACCAGGAAGCCGTGAACCGCTTGCTTGCCGGCTCCGGAATCGCCCACCGGAAGCTTTCCCGGCTGTTTCCAAACACGGCGATATGGAGAGAACTGCCCGAGGCCTCGCGGGGCGAGATCTTTTCCTTCCATGCCACGGGCACGCTGCCGCAACCGGGCAAATCAAGCATGGAACGCAAACAGGACCTGATGGACGAGGTCGTAGGATATCTTGCCGCTCTGGGGTCCCATGAGGTGTTCAGGGCCCAACCGGCATGAGCGACCTCGTGGTTGCGTGCCACGTCAGTTCAGTTCCTTCACGAAAACGTTGCGGAACTCGATCCCGCCTCCGGTGTTCTCAAGCTCCACCGGGCCGCGTTCGGGGAACCCCGTGAGGTCGAGGCCCTTCGAGACCTCCTTGCCATTGAGTTCCACGCTGGCCGACTTGCCCTTCAGGGTGATGAAGAAGCGGTTCCACTCACCCCCCGGGGCAACCGCTCCACCGGGGGTTACCGGGAGGTTGCGCACCCGCACCACCGGATCGGCGGACGCGGTCGGGTCCTTCACCCGCCAGTCGATGCACAGCACGCAATCCCCGTAATCCTTCTCCGAAACCAGCTTGCTGCCGCGGAATTCGTCACCGGCCGCGGCGGTGAAGTTCACCCCGTCGGAGGACCACGCCGACGGGTTGGAACTGCTCCAGCCGCCCATATCCTTGCCGTTGAACAGGGCCTTGAAGCCCTCGTAGGAGCGCGCGGTCTGGACTTCCGTCGCGCCCGTGGAGGGCAGCTCCTTGATCCGGATGTTCTTGAAGTGGCATTCGGAGCCCTCGCTTTCGAGGCAGAGGAAGCCCTTCCGCGGGTTGCAGTCTTTGCCGGTGGTGACCAGCTCGCCGTTCACGGAGAGCTTGATCTCGCCGTCATTGCACTCGACCCGATAGTGGTTCCATTGCGGCGAGGGCAGGGTGAGTTCCTTTACCGGGAAGCTGCGCACTCCCGACTTCGCCACCTTGCCGGTGGGCGTCATGGTCGCGCCCCAGATCGGGAAGATGTCACCGTGGGTGGTGAACCATTCATTGGCCCCTTTGTTCTTCGCGTAGCCGAGATCGAGGATCTGCACCTCGATCCCGCGGGCATAGGGCACGCCGGGCGCGGGGAGCCCCTCGCCCCAGATGAAGATACCGCTGTTCCCGGCGTCCTTCATGTGACGCCAGTCGAGCTCGAGGATGAAGTTCTCGTACATCTTTTCGCTGCGCATCACACCGATGGGCAGCCCCGTGGTGACGATCATCCCGTCCCGGACGGAGAAGGTGTCCGCCGCGACGTTGCACGGCACCCAGCCGCTGAGATCCTTGCCGTTGAAGAGCGGCTTGAAGCCTTCTTCCTCGGCGATAGCTATCGGAACACCGGCGGCGAAAGCGAGAATCGGGAGAATGGCAAAGGCGCGGCAGCGGATGGTCATGGTGCGAATACCACGCTATCCGGCGTGATATTGCACGAATTTAGTGATTCCGTGACGATTGGGCCGGGAGTCGGCTTGGAACTACCCGAAGAACTTCCTCACCAAGGCCAGCACCCCGCTTAGGATCACGCTCACCAGAATACAGGTGACCACGGGAAAGTAGAACCCGCCCTTGTCGCCCTCCACGCGGATGTCGCCCGGCAGCCGGCCGACCCACGACAGCCAGCCCTTGCCCCCGGCGAACCACAGCACGGCACCGAGCACCGCCAAGGCGATCCCCACGAAGACCAGCAGCTTGCCCGCGTTTTCCATGCCCCCCAAGATCACGCGAAGGCCTTGCGCAGCAAGTCGAGACTCTTCGGGATTGCGGTGAGCGGGTCTTCCTTGCCTTCGAACTCCAGCGAGACGTAACCCGTGAAGCCGGCATTCTTCATGATCTTCGCGATGCGCGGGTAGTCGAGATCGAGGGTGTACCAGACACCGCCGCCGAAGTAGGTCTTGGCTTGGAGAAGGACGGTCTCCTTCGCGAGTTTGGCGAGGCGGTCGTAGGGGTCTTCGAGGAAATTGCCGGTATCGAGCGTGACCTTGAGCCAAGGGGAGGAGATCGCATCGACGACGCGCTTCACGCCTTCCGGAGTGACACCGAGGCCCCAGTGGTTTTCGAGGCCGAGGACGACGCCGCACTTCTCCGCGACCGGTAGGATCTTCATGTAGGACTCGATGACCCAGCCGTAGGCGTCCTCCTCGGTGTAGCCTTCGAGCGGTTGCTCGATGCCGCGCTTGGCCATCAGATCGTCGAAGTCCTTCGAGGTGCCCCAGGTGCCGGAGTTCACCCGCATCGTCGGGATGCCCATGGCGTAGGCCTGCTCGATGCAGTCGATGGTGTGCTTGATCTGGGCCTCGCGTTTTGCCGGATCGGGCGAGAGGAAACCCTGGTGGGTGGAGTAGCCCATGAGGTCGAGGCCGAGGAGGAAGGCGTGCCGCTTGATCTTCTGGAGCTCGGCGTTGTCGTGGGAAACAAGCTGTCGCTGGAGGACCTCGAAGCCGTCGAAGCCCATGCGCGCGGCGTGGTCGAGGCAGGTGGGAATATCGCGGAGTTGGTCGCGCTGGAAACCCCAGAAAGAGTAGGAGGAAACGCCGATGCGATTGGGCCGGAGTGGAGTGGCCGGAGCGGCTTCCTTGGCCTCCTCGGATAAAAGGGGGAGGGGGAGAGCGGCCAGGGTGCCGGAACTCAGGAAAAGGCGGCGGTTCATGAAAATGCGAGAGACCATGGGGAGAGGCGGATTGCAAGCAGATGGGTCGCGAAAGGCTCAGGAAATCACGAATAGGTGAGTTTACGCGACAGAATCGGCCTCGGCACCACTTCCTTGCGAAACGCTCCGGTCGCGGGAGTGTACTGGCGGGAGACCGGATTCAGGTCCTCCGGTGATTGTGAACATCTCGTCCCGAAGGGAAAAAGATACAAGCTGCGGGGGGGATCAAAGGTATGGTTCGAGCGACCCATTTCCTGCGCTGCCGCCGGATTGCCCGAGTTCGATGCCGCGCGCTTCCCGTGTGACGAAAAACCCCTCCGATACCGGAAAACCCATGGCACTGTTGTTTCGATTTCTGATCTTGTTTGCCCTGTCGTCGATGTTTGCGATCGGACAAACCCTTACCCTGGACAACGATGTTCACCGGACCGGGGCACTTGCGGCAAACACGGTGGCGACCCTGACCGGGAAGTCCGAACTCCACATCAACGACACCGGAGATCCGGTTCCGGGCTGCATCATCCATTTGAACTCGGCGGACTCGTGGGTCTTCTTCCACAAGATCCTGCCCTCCACCACGGTCTCCACCTTTCTCCCGCGGATCCGGGTGAACGGTGCGGCAGCGGTGCTGGATACCAATGTGCGCGTCGTCGAACACGTGGCCGGCGCGGTGGTGATTCCCCAACCCGCGTCCTTCCAGCCGCTGGAGGTTTTCACCGGCACGCACCTGACCGGTACCTCGAAGAAGCTGAGCCCCTACACCGCCTATAACAACGGGACGCTAGGGGTATTCGGAGACAACATCCGCTCCTTCGTGCTGAAGCGCGGCTACACCGCCACCTTCGCACAGAATGAGAATGGCACCGGGACCAGCATGAACTACGTCGCTCAGGACAGCGACCTGGAGGTCTCGTTGCTGCCCGCCGCATTGGACCAGTCGATCAGTTTCATCCGCGTCTTCCCATGGCGCTGGACCGGCAAGAAAGGCTCCTGCGATGTCAGTCCGACTTCCCTGAAGGCGAACTGGCACTACAACTGGAGCATCAGCTCGAACTCCACCTTGGACTGGGAGTATGTGGCCATCAAGCAGCAACCAAACTGGCCGGGCTTGGGCGAGGATTGGAAGTGGCGCGGCGTGAGTCATCTCTCCGGCTACAACGAACCGGACAACCCGGTGGAGGACGCTTACACGAATCTCGACCCGGACGGATCGAGGGACAATGCCGTCGCCCGCTGGCCCGATCTACTGGCAACCGGGCTGCGGGTCGGAGCTCCCGCCGTGACGGATGCAGGCAGCGACTGGATCACCGATTTCATGAACAAGGCCAACGCGGCCGGAAGGCGGGTGGATTATCTCCCCATCCACTATTACCGCAGCTACTGGAACAAGAGCGACGCGGCGGGCGCGGCGAACCAGATGTACAGTTTCCTCAAGTCGATCCACGACGCCACCGGCAAGCCGATCTGGGTTACCGAATTCAACAACGGTGCGAACTGGACCGATAACGCCCACGATCCCGACGTGACCCAGAACCGCAACGCGGTCGAGGCGATGATCAACATGATGGACAGCACGCCGTGGATCGAGCGCTATGCGGTTTACAGCAACGTCGAGTGGTTTCGCGACACGCACTATGACGACGGCAGCCTCACCCCGATGGGTGCGATGTATCGCGACCACGTGGCACCCATCGCCTACCAGCAGGTGGTGCCGAATTCCGGGATCTCTCCCGCGTCGGACTTTCTGTTTGAAGGGAACCTCCGCGACTCGCGCAGCGGCAACAACCCGCTCGTCTATGGTTCGCCGACCTTCGTTGCCGGGAAGCACGGCAGCGCCTTGGCCTTCGACGGGACCGACGACTTCCTCAAGCTGCCGACCCGCATGGGCGACAGCACGGACTTCTCCTTCGCGGGCTGGGTGAAGTGGGGCGGCGGTGCGAACTGGCAGCGGATCTTCGATTTCGGCACGGGGACGAATGCCTTCTTTTTCCTGAGCCCGAAGGCGGGAAGCAACGCCCTGCGCTTCACGATCAAGAACGGCGGCGGCGAGCAGCAGCTCAACCACAACGCCGCTCTCCCTGTGAATGTTTGGACCCATGTCGCCGTCACGCTGACCGGCACCACCGGCAAGCTCTTCGTCAACGGTGCCCTCGTCGCGACGAACAACGCCATGGACATCAATCCCGACGCGATCGGCACGAACAATAACTTCATCGGCGAGAGCCAGTTCGCGGCCGACCCCTTGTTCAACGGTCAGCTCGACGACCTGCGCTTCTTCACCACGGCACTTAGCGATGCGCAGGTCGCGTCACTCGCGGGCAGCACGCCACCGCAGTTCGGCTCGGACGTTCTCGTGAAGGCCGACGCGCTCAAGTATCAGCCCTACGTCTCGACCGTGGCGAGCGATCTGAGCGGCAGTGCCACCTTCAGCAAACTCGGCGGTCCTGCATGGCTGGCGGTGGCACCCGATGGCAAGCTGACAGGCGTGCCGGGTCTGGCCGATGGCGGCGTGAACACCCTCCTCGTGCGGGCGACGACCAGCGCGGGGACGGTCGAGACCGCGACTGTCCAGGTGGCGGTGACAGAGCTTCCCAAACTCAGTTCCCGCCATGCCTTCAATGGCAACGTGCTGAGCAACACCGGGCCGGGGCATGGCGTCGCCAGCGGGACCCCCACCTATGTCGCCGGCGTGCGGGGCCAGGCGATCGATCTGGATGGCACGGACGACCTTGTGACCTTGCCCGCGGGAGTGGCGCACCACGACGAGATCACCGTGGCAAGCTGGGTGAATTGGGATGGCGGCGGCAATTGGCAGCGCCTCTTCGACTTCGGAAACGGGACCGACGAGTACTTCTTCCTGTGTCCGAAATCCGGCAGCAACCGCATGCTGCTGCGGATTCGCAAGGATGGCGTGGAGGACACCACGGATGCACCCTCGCTGGCCGTGAACCAGTGGGTGCACCTCGCCGCCACCTTGGGTGGAGGAAATCTGCGGCTGTTCGTGAACGGCGCTCAGGTGTCTTCCGTGGCCACGGCGCTCAAGGTCTCGGACATCAATCCCACTGCGAACTACATCGGCGATAGCCAGTATGTGGCAGACCCGCTCTTCAGCGGACGCTTGGATGAGTTCCAGATCTTCAACCGCGCCTTGACCGCCTCCGAGATCGCGGCGGTCATGAACGGGCAAGCGCCGACCTTCACGACCGATTCGATCACGAAGCCAACAGGCGTGATCGGCCAGGCCTACGAGCAAACGCTCGCCGGACAAGCGACCGATCCGAACGGCTCCGCGACCCTGACCTTCTCGAAGGTCGGCGGCCCGACGTGGCTGACCGTCGGTGCGAACGGACGCCTCTCCGGCGTGCCTTCCGCGGCGGATGCCGGACTGAGCCGATTCATCGTGCGGGTCACAGATCCAAGCGGACTGGCCGATGATGCGACGCTCAACATCACCGTTCCCGGACCTGTGGACCTGATCGCGCATCATCAATTCAACAACACCCCGGCGGATAGCGCGGGCGGTGCGACCGGTACGAACTTCGGTACTCCGGTCTATGACGACGGGCTCTTCGAGCGGGCGTTGCGTCTCGATGGCACGGACGACTACGTGAAGCTTCGCTCCGACGTGGTGAACGGTCTAACCGACGTGACCGTCGCCGCGAGGGTCTTCTGGGATGGAGGGAACAACTGGCAACGGATCTTCGACTTCGGCAACAACACCACG